>NZ_LZKH01000077.1:0-19425 GCF_001672745.1 Mycobacterium sp. E1386 | reverse complement strand
ACGGGCATCGGCCTCATCGACGATCGTTGGGGGCTCGACGCCCTGACGAAGTTCGCCGGCCAGATCACCGCGGCCAGCGTGCTGGTCACCATGGGCGTGGCCTGGAGCGTCCTCTACATCCCGATCGGCGGTGTCGGCACCATCGTGCTGGACCAAGCCTCGTCGATCCTGCTCACGCTGGCGCTCACGGTGTCCATCGTCAACGCGATGAACTTCGTCGACGGACTCGACGGACTGGCCGCGGTGATCTGGCCGGCGAACTTCGTCAGGGCGTCGAGCCCCCAACGATCGTCGATGAGGCCGATGCCCATGATCACCGCGCCGGCCACCAGCACCGCCGGCATACCCGTCGAATAGACGAACCCGCGGGTGAGCGCCGGAAGCTGGGACGCCAGGAAGACCGCCGAAAGGACGCCGAGGAACATCGCCAGTCCGCCCATGCGGGGGGTCGGGGTCACGTGTACGTCACGTTCCCGCGGATAGGCAACCGCACCCAGCCGGGTGGCGAGCACGCGAACGGGACCGGTGGCGAAGTACGTGATGATGGCCGCGGTCAGTCCAACGAGTGCAAGCTCGCGCAGCGGGACACCGGTGCCGCGGTCGGCCAGGGCGAGCAAACCACTGGCAAGGTCGGTTACGTCGCTGGACACGTCGAGACCGTACTGCACCAACCTGGCAACCAGAGAACCGCTCGGGTTAGGCCTGGGCGGTCAGGCTTTCGGGGTCCACGCCGAGCACTTCCGCGATCCGTTCGGCGCTCACCGGGCCGGGCCGCAGGATCCGCGCGGCGGGACCGGTGAGGTCGACGATCGTGGAGGCGGCCTGCTGCTCGGCCGTCCCCGCGTCGAGATAGACGTCGACGAGATCGCCGAGCTGATTACGGGCCTCGCCGGCATCCACCGCGGGCGGACGGCCGGACACGTTCGCGCTGGACACCGCCATGGGCCCGACTTCGCGCAACAGCTCGATGGCGACCGGGTGCAGCGGCATCCGCAGCATCACGGTGCCGCGTGCATCGCCGAGGTCCCACTGCAGCGACGGCGCCTGCGTCACCACCAGGCTCAGCGCGCCCGGCCAGAATGCGCGGATCAGGTCGCGCGCCCCGTCCGGCATGGTGTAGACGAGACCCTCGATGGTGTGCCACGAGCCGACCAGCACGCCGACCGGCATATCGCGTCCCCGCCCCTTCGCCGACAGCAGGGCGGCCACGGCGGCGCTGTTGAAAGCGTCGGCGCCGATGCCGTAGACGGTGTCGGTCGGCATGACGACCAATCGGCCACCCTTAAGCGCCCCTGCCGCCGAGGCGATTCCCCGCGAACGTTGGTCGGGATCGGAGCAGTCGAAGACTTCAGTCATCAGCGCCGCTCCTTCTGCGGGCGGTGACGAACCTCGGCCGGCCGGCCAGGTCATGACGGGCCGCGACGTCATCGAAAAGCCCTGTCTCACAGATCAACTCGACGGTCTGCTGGGACGTCATGTCGTCATGTTCGACGGCAAAGATGCCGCCCGGCCGAAGCCAGCGTCCGGCCAGGCGGACGATGGGGCCGATCACCGCCATTCCGTCCGGGCCGCCGAACACCGCATGACGTGGATCGTGTTGGGCGACTTCGGGTTCCACCGCCGCCGCGTCGGGAAGGTAGGGCGGATTGGCCACCACCAAGTCGACTCCGCCGTCCAGTTCGGGAAGCAGTCCACGGGCTGTGACGTCAGCCCGCAGGAGTTCGACCGGGGTGCCCGCCGCGTTGCGACGCGCGTACTCGAGGGCCGACCCGGAGTCATCGATGCCGATGATCCGCGCCGTGGGGTGGTGCTGGGCCAGCGCCACCGCCAATGCGCCTGAACCGGTGCACAGATCGACGATGACGGGCCGGGCGGGGAGGCGCTGTTCGGTCACCCACGCCAAAAGGGCCTCGGTTTCCGGGCGCGGGATGAAGACGCCGGGACCGACGTGCAGCATCAGCGGTCCGAATGCGGCGGCGCCGGTGAGATGCTGCAGGGGCACCCGCCGGGAGCGTGCGGCCACGACATCGCGGTAACGACCGAGGAAGTCGTCGCCGGGCGAGTCGAGCAAGGCCAGCCGGCCGCGCTCGGTGCCCGTCAGGTGCGCGGCGAGCTCCTCGGCGTCCCAGCGGGCGGAATCGATTCCCGCTTCGGCGAGCGTCGCCGTAGCGGAGTCGATCGCGCGCCGCAACGTACTCATGCCTGTTGCAACCGGGACTGCCTGTCGGCGGCACCCAACGCGTCGAACATCGCGTCCAGGTCCCCGTCGAGTACTTGATCGAGATTGTGTGCCTTGTAACCGATTCGGTGGTCGGTGATCCGGTTCTCCGGGAAGTTGTAGGTGCGAATGCGTTCGCTGCGGTCGACGGTCCGGATCTGGCTGGCCCGGTCGGCCGACGCGTCGGCCAGCGCCTGCTCTTCGGCCAAAGCCTGCAGGCGGGCGGCCAGCACCTGCAACGCCCGCGTCTTGTTCTGCAGCTGTGAGCGTTCGTTCTGGCACGTGACCACGATGCCGGTAGGCAGGTGCGTGATTCGCACCGCGGAGTCGGTGGTGTTCACCCCCTGCCCGCCCTTGCCGGACGAGCGGTACACGTCGATGCGCAGATCCGACTCGTCGATCTGCACCTCGCCCACTTCTTCTGGCTCGGGATAGACCAATACGCCCGCCGCCGAAGTGTGTACGCGGCCTTGGGATTCCGTCACGGGGACGCGCTGCACCCGGTGCACCCCGCCCTCGAACTTCATGCGCGACCACACTCCGTCGGCCGAGTCGCCCTTGCTGGCGATACTGAGCGTCGCGTCCTTATAGCCACCAAGGTCCGACGTCGTCTCGTCCAGCACGGTCACGTTCCAGCCGTGCCGCTCGGCATAGCGGATGTACATCCTGGCCAGATCCGCCGCGAACAAAGCCGATTCCTCGCCGCCCTCGCCGGATTTGACCTCGAGCACGATGTCGTCGGCGTCATGCGGGTCGCGCGGGGCCAGCATGTCGGTGAGTTGGGTGTCCAGTTCGGCGACCCGTGATTCCAGTTCGGGCACCTCGTTGGCGAACGACTCGTCGTCGGCGGCCAACTCGCGCGCCGCCTCCAGGTCACCGCGCGCCGACTCCAGCTTGCGATACGTCGCGACGATCGGAGCCAATCGGGCGAACCGGCGGCCGGCTTTGCGCGCCTCGGCGGGATTGCTGTGCAGGTCGGGATCCGCCAGCCGTTGCTCGAGCTCGGCGTGTTCGGCCAGCAGCACATCAATGGTCTGCACCGGCTGCGTCACATCTCACCTCCTGCCCGTTCAGCCCCGCGTTCTCATTTGCCGTAAACGCAAACCGACGCCCGGCCTGTGCTCTCGCACAGTTCGGGCGTCGGCAACGCAGCTATTTGTCGGTGTTGTCCGCACCCTTGCGCTTGCCGTACCGCTTCTCGAAGCGCGCCACGCGGCCACCGCTGTCCAGAATCTTCTGCTTGCCGGTGTAGAACGGGTGGCACTGCGAGCACACCTCGACAACGATGTTGCCGCCCGGCTTCGTGCTGCGGGTCTGGAACGTGTTTCCGCACCCGCAGTGCACGGTGGTCTCCGCGTAAGCGGGATGAATGTCAGATTTCATGCTGTCCTCTTCGATCTTGTCGAGCACCGATTATGCCGGGTCAACCGCTGTTCTCCCAAACAACGGGGTACCCGTCGGCATTCCCGGCGCCTGGGTTGCGGCGAGACATAAACCATGGCGGGGTTTGCCGGCGTGTCGTCTGCGTGGTTTAAGTGTCGCGGTGACGACACGCCGTAGAACGCGCCCCGCGGTCAGTCGTTGTCCATCGATCCCGGTGTCGTCTTGGATACCTGCACCAGGAACTCGTAGTTGTTCTTGGTCTTGCGCAGCTGCGACATCAGCAGGTCGATGGCCTGGTGAGAGTCCAGACCCGACAGCACGCGGCGCAGCTTGTGCACGATCGCGAACTCGTCCGGCGAGAGCAGCAGCTCGTCCTTGCGGGTACCGGAGGGGTTCACGTCGACCGCCGGGAAGACCCGTCGTTCGGAGATCTTGCGGTCCAGCTTGAGCTCGGCGTTACCGGTGCCCTTGAACTCCTCGAAGATGACGGTGTCACCGGTGGACCCGGTCTCGACCATTGCCGTGGCAATGATCGTCAGCGATCCGCCTTCCTCGATGTTTCGTGCGGCACCCAGGAAACGCTTGGGCGGGTACAGCGCGGTCGAGTCGACACCACCGGAGAGGATCCGGCCCGACGCGGGCGACGCGTTGTTGTAGGCGCGGCCCAGACGGGTGATCGAGTCGAGTAGCACCACCACGTCTTTGCCCTGCTCAACGAGCCGCTTGGCGCGCTCGATGGCCAGTTCGGCGACGGAGGTGTGGTCCGACGGCGGCCGGTCGAAGGTCGAGGCGATGACCTCACCCTTGACGGAACGCGTCATGTCGGTGACCTCCTCGGGGCGCTCATCGACGAGCACGACCATGAGGTGGCATTCCGGGTTGTTCCTGGTGATCGCGTTGGCGATGTCCTGCAGGATGGTCGTCTTACCGGCCTTCGGCGGCGAAACGATCAGGGCGCGCTGGCCCTTACCGATCGGCATGATCAGGTCGATGACCCGGGTGGTCAGCCGGTCCGGGGTGGTTTCCAGGCGAAGCCGCTGGTTCGGGTAGAGCGGCGTCAGCTTGGAGAAATCGGGGCGCTTTTTTGCGTCCTCGACCGGCCCGCCGTTGACACTGTCCAGGCGGACCAGCGGGTTGAACTTCTGACGCTGGTTGGGCTGTTCGCCGTCCTTCGGCACGCGGACCGCGCCGGTCACCGCGTCGCCGCGGCGCAGGCCGTTCTTGCGCACCATGTTCATGGACACGTAGACGTCGTGCGGACCGGCCAGGTAACCGGAGGTGCGGACGAACGCGTAATTGTCGAGAACGTCAAGGATTCCGGCGACCGGCTGCACGACGTCGTCCTCGCGCAGTTCGGTGTCGCCGCCCTCGCCGGACCGCTCACCGCGACGCCTGCGATCGCGGAAGCGGCGACCACGCCTGCCTCCACGACCCTCGCCGTCGTCGTCCTGCTGGTTCGAGCCGCCACGAGGCTGCTGGCCGCCCGAGCCCTGCTGATCACCGCTTTGCTCGCTGCCGGAGTCCTGGCCGCGCTCGTCGCTCTGGTTGTCGCGCTTGCCGCCCTGGCGGGTGTGGTCCTCGCCGGTCGCATTGCCCTCGCGGTTGCGTGAGCGCTCGCCATCCGCTTCGTCGGCGGTGCGGGCTGATCCCGGCTCGCGGGAGGCGCTGCGCCGTTCGCGGCGGGGCGCCTCGGTTGTCGAACCGTTCTGGTGGTCCTCGCCGGAAGGCGCTTCGGCGCCGGCGGCCTCGGACTTGGCGCCGTCCTCGGGGGTGGCAGGGGCGGAAGTCCCGTTGGACTGTCCCCTGATTTCCTTTATGGCGGCGATGAGTTCGTTCTTGCGCATGCCCGACGTTCCCTTGACGCCGACCTCGTTAGCCAACGCGCGCAATTCGGGAAGCACCATGGTCGACAGCGAGCCAACCGTGGCTTTGGTTTTGACATCGGGTGTGTCTGGGGTCACAGCGCTCGGCACCTCGTTGCTTTCGGTGCTCGCGTCAGCCGTGAACAGGTCCGTATCGGTCACGGATTTCCTTTCTTCCCCCGCTGATCAGGTCATCCGGGGGGTTCGTTGCATTCAGCCAAATCGCCGAGTGCGCCCAAATATCGACTCTGCAACGGTGATCGCCTTAATCGGCGGAGTAAGCGGCGAACCTCGTCCACGAGAAGAATTGGTGTTGTCCTAGCGGCAAGGCAGTATGTATGCAGATGCAGATGCTGCGATTGCTGGACGGGTCCGAGGATAGCCCGCATCCTGCCTGGAAGCAAGCAAACCCTCCGGCCACGCTGTGGATCAACCAGGGACTGTGACTCCCGGGCTCCAGCGAACTCCTTCGCCGGCGGTCATCTCAGTGAGGGCAAATCCGTTCGCGGCCCCGTACTCCAGCACTTCCGTGGGTAACTCCTGCGCAATGCTCAGCGCAATCAGCGCCGGACCGGCCCCCGAAAGTGTCGCTGCCACGTTATGACGCCGCAACAGTCGCAAATATTCCGCGGAGGCCGGCATCGCGGGAGCGCGCTGCGGTTGATGGAGCACATCCTCGGTGGCCGGCATGAGCATGTCCGGACGTTCGCTCAACGCCACCACCAGCAAGGCGGCGCGGCTGACGTTGAACCGGGCGTCCTCGTGACTCACCTGGGCGGGCAATAACACCCGGGTCTCCGCGGTCAACGAGCGCTCCTGGGGTATCGCGCAGTACAGCCGGATGTCCGGGTGGAGGCGCACGGGCACCGCGGAATACCGGGGACGGTCACCGGAGCGGTCGATCCAGGAGACCACCGCACCACCCAGCACGGCCGCCGCGGCGTTGTCGGGGTGGCCCTCGAACTCAGAGGACAGCTGGATCAGCTGGGCATCGCTCAGCGGTTTCCAATCCGTCTGCGCCACAAGACCATTGGCCGCAGCCAGGCCTCCGACCACGGCCGCCGCGGAAGAGCCCAGACCGCGGGAGTGCGGAATGGCATTGCGGCAGCGGACCACCAGGCCCGGGGCGTGGACGCCCACGGCGCGCAGTCCGCATTCCACGGCGCGCACCACCAGGTGTTCGGGGCCCCGCGGCACCTGTTCGGCACCCTCCCCTTCGACCAGCACGACCAGGCCGGAATCCGTTGTCTCCACGACGATCTCATCGCAGAGGCTCAGCGCCAAACCGATGCTGTCGAAACCGGGACCGAGGTTGGCACTGGACGCCGACACCACGGCGCTCGCTACCAGCCCGGCGGGCAGCATCTGGCTCACCGACAGGTTCTCATTCAGGAGAGCCCCAGCTTCTCGACGACGAGCACCGGATCAACCGGCAGCGGGGAGACGGTCGGCATGTCCTTCAGCGCCGTGTCGGGGTCCTTGAGGCCATTGCCGGTCACCGTACACACCACGGTCGATCCGCGCGCGACCCAACCGTCGTCAACGGCCTTGAGCAGACCCGCGATGCTGGCCGCCGAGGCGGGCTCGACGAAGACGCCTTCACTTTCGGCCACCAGGTGATACGCCGCGAGGATCTCCTCGTCGGTGGCGGCCAGAAACCGTCCGTTGGACTGCTGCTGCGCGTTGACCGCGGCCGCCCACGAGGCGGGCGCGCCGATCCGTATCGCGGTCGCGATCGTCTCGGGGTTGCTGACCGGGGCGCCGTGTACCAGTGGCGCGGCGCCGGCCGCCTGGGTGCCCAGCATCCGGGGCAGCTTGTCGATCACGCCGTCCTGGTGGTACTCGGTGTAGCCCTTCCAGTACGCGGTGATGTTGCCCGCGTTGCCCACCGGAAGAGCGTGCACGTCCGGCGCGGCACCCAGCGCGTCGACGATCTCGAACGCCGCCGTCTTCTGGCCCTCGATGCGGACCGGGTTGACGGAGTTGACCAACGCGATCGTCGGGAAGTCGGCGGCCATTTTGCGAGCCAGTTCCAGGCAGTCGTCGAAGTTGCCGTCGATCTGAATGATCTTGGCGCCGTGCATGACCGCCTGCGCCAGCTTGCCCATCGCGATCTTGCCCTGCGGGATGAGCACCGCGCAGGTGATGCCCGCGCGTGCGGCGTATGCCGCCGCCGACGCCGAGGTATTGCCGGTCGAGGCGCACAACACGGCCTGTTGGCCCCGCGCCAGTGCGTCGGTGACCGCCATGGTCATGCCCCGGTCCTTGAACGAGCCGGTCGGGTTGAGGCCCTCGACCTTTAGGTGGACCGTGCAGCCGGTCTTTTCCGAGAGACGAGTTGCCGCGATCAGCGGGGTGCCGCCCTCGAGCAGGGTGACCGGGGTCCAGTCGTCGCCGACCGGCAGCCGGTCGCGGTACGCCGCGATCAGTCCGGGCCACGGTTGGTGCACGGCGGTATGCGGGACGCTCATGAACCGGTCTCTTCCAATCGCAGCACACTGGTAACGCCTTGCACGACATCCAAATCCGCCAGCGCATCGACGGTTTCGGAGAGCGCGGCGTCGGTGGCGCTGTGGGTGACCACCACGACACGGGCGCCCACCCGTCGCCCGCCCTCGTCGGACACGCCCTCCTGCCGGACCTCGGCGATGCTCACCTCGCGCTTGGCGAATTCGGCCGCCACCGTGGACAACACTCCGGGCTTGTCGGCGACGTTCATGCTGACGTAGTAGCGGGTGTTGATGAAACCCATTGGGGCGATGGGAAGCTGGGCGTACTTGGATTCTTTCGGCCCGCGGCTGCCCAGCACCCGGTTGCGGGCGGCCATCACCAAGTCACCGGTGACCGCGGATGCGGTGGGTGCGCCACCGGCGCCCTGCCCGTAGAACATCAGCCGACCGGCCGCCTTGGCCTCGACCACCACGGCGTTGAACGCCCCGTTGACGGTGGCCAACGGGTGCGACAACGGCACCAGCGCCGGGTAGACGCGGGCCGAGACCCGTTCCTGTCCATCGTCGCCCGGGATGCGCTCGCAGATGGACAGCAGCTTGATGGTGCAGCCCAGCGACCGCGCGGAGACGAAGTCGGCCGGGGTGATTTTGGTGATGCCCTCGCGATAGACGTCGTCGGCGGTGACTCGGGTGTGAAAGGCGATCGATGCCAGGATCGCGGCTTTGGCCGCGGCGTCGTAGCCTTCGACGTCGGCCGTGGGATCGGCCTCGGCGTAGCCCAGCGCGCTCGCCTCGGCCAGCGCGGTCTGGTAGTCGGCGCCGGTGCTGTCCATTGCGGACAGGATGTAGTTGGTGGTGCCGTTGACGATGCCGGCGACCCGCAGCACGGTGTCACCCGCCAGCGACTGGGTAAGCGGGCGGATGACCGGGATCGCACCGGCAACCGCCGCCTCGAAATACAGGTCGACGTGGGCGTTTTCGGCGGCCTGCGCCAATTCCCCGGTGGAGGTCGCCAGCAGCGCCTTGTTCGCCGTGACGACGGATTTGCCGTGCTCGAGCGCGCGCAGGATGGCCTTGCGGGCAGGTTCGACCGGCCCCATCAGCTCCAAGACGATGTCGACGTCCTCGCGGGAGACGAGTTCCTCGATGTTGTCGGTGAGCAACTCGATCGGGACACCGCGGTCGGCGGCGACCCGCCGCACTCCGACGCCGCGCAACACCAGCGGCGCGCCCACCCGAGCCGCGAGGTCGTCGGCGCTGTCCTCGATGATGCGGACAACTTCGCTTCCGACGTTGCCGAACCCGAGTACCGCTACGCCGACCGGCTTTTCGTCACGGGGCACAGTTCACCTCACTTCCAGACTCAATAGATCGTCAACCGTCTCGCGGCGCAGGATCAGGCGGGACCGCCCCGCGCGTACCGCCACCACCGCCGGCCGGCAGATCATGTTGTAGCGGCTCGACAGCGAATAGCAGTACGCGCCGGTCGCCGCGACCCCGAGCAGGTCACCGGGCCGAAGGTCGTCGGGCACCCACGCGTCGCGCACCACGATGTCACCGGTCTCGCAATGCTTTCCGACGATCCGCGCCAGCGTCGCCGGTGCGTCGCTGTCGCGCGAGACGAGCCGTGCGTCGTACTGCGCGTCATAGAGCGCGGTGCGAATGTTGTCGCTCATCCCGCCGTCGACGCTGACATAACGGCGTTGGGCTGTGCTGCTCACGTCGACGTCCTTGACGGTGCCCACCTCATACAGGGTGATGGTTCCGGGCCCGGCGATGGCACGTCCGGGCTCCACCACCAGCCTCGGGGTGGGCAGCCCCACGGCCGCCGACTCGTTGCCGACGATGGCCGTCAGCTTGGCCGCCAGTTCGGCCACCGGCGGCGGGTCGTCGGTTCCCAGGTATGAAATCCCCAGTCCCCCACCGAGATCTACGGTCGAAATCTGCCCCGTCTTGTCGACGCCGAATTCGTCGACGATTTGCTGCAGCAATCCGATGACGCGATGCGCGGCGACCTCGAAACCGTCGACGTCAAAGATCTGGGAGCCGATGTGGCTGTGCAGGCCCACCAGTCGCAGGTGGTCGGTGGCGAACACCCGGCGCACCGCGGCCATCGCCGCGCCGCTGGCCACCGACAGTCCGAACTTCTGGTCTTCGTGTGCCGTGGAGATGAACTCGTGCGTGTGCGCCTCGACCCCGACCGTGAGCCGGACGTAGACATCCTGGACGACGCCGGCCTCCCCCGCGATGGCATCGAGGCGCTCGATTTCGGTCATCGAGTCCAGCACGATCTGCCCGACACCCACTTTGACCGCCGCGGTCAGCTCCGCGACGGATTTGTTGTTGCCGTGGAAGGTGATCCGCTCTGGCGGGAAGTCGGCGTGCAGCGCGACCGCGAGCTCGCCGCCTGTGGACACGTCGAGCGAGAGGCCTTCCTCATCAACCCAGCGCGCGATCTCGCTGCACAGGAAGGCCTTCGCCGCGTAGCAGACGTTGCGCCCACCGCCGAAGGCCGTCGCCAGCTCGCGGCAGCGGGAACGGAAGTCGTCCTCGTCGACGACGAACAGCGGGGTGCCGTACTCCTGGGCGAGCTGGGTCACCGGGATTCCGGCGAGGCTCGCCACACCCGTGTCGTCGCGAATGATGTTGCGCGGCCACACATTCGGCGCGAGCCGCAGCAGCTCGTCGGGGGATTGCGGTCGCGGCGGGCTGTTGGGGGGTCGGGTCTCTTCGGCGTGCCGCGGACCGGCCGGGTGTACGTTCACATTCGCTCCGGAGCGGTGACGCCCAGGATCGTCAGCCCGTTGGCGATGACCTGGCGGGTGGCCTCGCACAGCGCCAGGCGCGCGGTGTGCAGGTCGGTGGGTTGTTCGTCGCCCTGGGGGAGAACACGGCACGAGTCGTAGAACCGGTGGTAGTCGCCGGCCAGGTCTTCCAGGTAGCGGCAGACCCGGTGCGGTTCCCGCAGGGACGCAGCCGTTTCCAGCACGCGGGGGAATTCGCCGATGCTACGCAACAGCGTCCCCTCCTTGTCGTGGCTGAGCAGCTCGAGGTGACCGGTGTCGGGCACCAGGCCGAGTTCGGCGGCGTTGCGGGCCAGCGCCGACAGCCGGGCATGCGCGTATTGCACGTAGTAGACCGGGTTTTCGTTCGAGGCCGACGACCACAGCGCCAGGTCAATGTCGATCGGGGTGTCGACCGAGGAGCGGATGAGGCTGTAGCGCGCCGCGTCGACGCCGATCGCCTCGACCAGGTCGTCGAGCGTGATGACCGTTCCGGCCCGCTTGCTCATCCGGACCGGCGCGCCGTCGCGGACCAGGTTGACCATCTGCCCGATCAGGACCTCGACGGTCGCCGGGTCATCACCGAACGCGGCGGCTACGGCCTTGAGCCGGGCGATGTATCCGTGGTGGTCGGCGCCGAGCATGTAGATGCACAGGTCGAAGCCGCGCTGCCGCTTGTCCAGGTAATAGGCGATGTCACCGGCGATGTAGGCGGGCTTGCCGTCGCTCTTGATCACGACGCGGTCTTTGTCGTCACCAAAAGCGCTGGTGCGCAACCAGCTTGCGCCGTCTTTCTCGTAGATGTTGCCCGTCTCACGCAACCGGGCGATGGCCTGGTCGACCCGGCCGCTGGTGTGCATCGAGTCTTCGTGGGTGTAGACGTCGAAGTCGGTGCCGAACTCGTGCAACGACTCCTTGATGTGGGTGAACATCAGGTCGACGCCGATTGCGCGGAACGTCTCGCGCATGTCGGGGTCGGGCAGGTTCAGCGCGTCGGGCGCCTTCTGCAGCACCTGCGCGGCGATGTCGTTGATGTAGGCGCCGGCATAGCCGTCCTCGGGCGTCGATTCGCCCTTGGCGGCGGCGATCAGCGAGCTGGCGAACCGGTCGATCTGGGCGCCGTGGTCGTTGAAGTAGTACTCGCGCTCGACATCGGCGCCCTGGGTGGCCAGCAGCCGTCCCAAGGCATCGCCGACGGCGGCCCAGCGGGTGCCGCCGATGTGGATGGGTCCGGTGGGGTTGGCCGAGACAAACTCCAGGTTGATCTTGTGGCCGCCCTGCGCGTCGGAGTGGCCGAAGGTGTCGCCGGCGTCGAGGACGGCGTTGACGATCTTGGCCTGCGCCGACGTCTCGAGGCGCAGGTTGATGAATCCGGGCCCGGCCACCTCCGCCGAGGCGACGCCGTCGGCCTGTGCGAGCGCCTCGGCCAGCCATCCAGCCAGTTCACGGGGGTTGGCGCCGACCTTCTTGCCCAGCTGCAGCGCCAGGTTGCTGGCGTAGTCGCCGTGCTCGGGATTACGGGGCCGCTCCACGGTGACCGTCGCCGGCAACGCGGCAGCATCCAGCCCGCGCTCGGCCAGCACCGCGGAGGCGGTGGACTTGAGCAGCTCAGCGAGGTCAGCGGGGGTCACGAGCGTCCATCCTATTGGCTGAGGTGCCCGCGCCCCGAATCCATTGCGGTGACGAAGCGGCCACCAACATGCGCTAGTCTGGCGGGGCCCAATGGCGCAACACCGAAGTCGTAGCGCCCCCGTAGCTCAGGGGATAGAGCGTCTGCCTCCGGAGCAGAAGGCCGCAGGTTCGAATCCTGCCGGGGGCACTCATGTTCTTGCAGGTCAGACGGTATCCGTTAGTCAGCTCGGCTGATGAAAACGCCGTTTCGGGCCTCAGTGTCACTGGCGTCGCGCAGCCGCGTCGGTCGCACACCGGCCACTTTGCTTAGATGGTGCGTTTCAGCCCTACGTGCGCGGCGTGGTACCCGAGCCGGCCATAGAACGCCCGAGCCCTTTCGCGAGCCTCGTCTGTGGTCACCTGCGCCAGCCGTGCCCCGTGGGCTCGGCCGTAGTTGTGTGCCCACTCGACGAGTGCGGTACCAAGACCCTGTGCGCGTTCGGCTTTGGCGACCCGTAATCCCTCGATCTGCAGCCGGGTGGAGCCGCCGCGGGACAGGCCGGGAATGATCGTCAATTGCGCGGTCGCGACGACCATGTCGGAACTGTTCAGGACGACTCCGAGATAGTTGGATCGGTTGCGAACGACGATGTCGTAGGCCGCCTCGTAGCGTTCGAGTTCGGCGTCTTCGCGATCCTGACCGAATTCGTCGTCGGAGAGCAGCTGGGCGATCACCCCCACGTCTTCGCGCGTCGCGCGCTGCACACGATATGTGCGGCCCCCTACCCGCAGCAGTCCTCGAACCGAGGACTGGGCCAGTGCCTGTAGGCGCGCCACCAACAGGTCCAGCCACGCCCCCACGTTGGTTCGTGCCTCCGCGGTATCCGGGTAGCGGCATCGCAGATGTAGCCCGGACTCGTCCTGGATGAACCAGAGCATGACGCCGTCGGTGTCAACGCTCGCGCTCACATACTGGGCGTCGAGTCCGACCGAGTCGATGCGCACCGGAAGTCTGCTTTGGTCCAGCCAGGAAATCGCGAACATGCCGGGCGCGATGGGCATTCCACCCCACGGAGCCAGTACGTCGGCCAGTGGCCAGGAACCAAGCTGCACGGCCTCTTTGACGGCGGCGGCCGCGGCGTGCGGCTCGGCAACCGCCGACTCCAGGACCGAATTGGTGATGAACCAGCCCACCGAGTCGTGCCATTTGTCTTCAAATCGGCTGTGCACGGGGAAGACCGCGCGCAGCGGCACCCCGGCCAACTCGCGGGTCACCGCAGTCATGGCGACCACAGCGAGTGCCAGCGTCGAGACACCGTCTTCGCGTGCCTGCGCCGCGAACGCGGCGCCGTCATCGACATCGAACACGTCACGCACCTCAACGCGTTCCGGATGCGGCCCCGACCCACCCAACGGCAGCGGGAACCGTGGCATCACTCCACCGCTGTCGCTGATGATTTGTGCCCATCGCGCGCGCACGCTGTCCGGTGCGGCGGGAAGGTCCAGCAGTGCTTGCGTGTGCACGACAAATGCGGGCGGCGGCTGCAGCAACGACGTACGTCCGATCCGCGCGTCGGCGAGCATCGACAACAGGTCCCGGGCGATCACCAGCATCGACCACATGTCCACGTGGGCGTGGTCGGCAGCGATCACCACCGTCGATCCGGCGGCAGTCTCCAACACACACAATCGATGTGAGGGCCGCTCATAGGGCGAGCACGTCGCATTGAGAACTACTCGCAGTGCGTCGTTGACCGCCTGGCCCGGGCTGATCTCATGCTCTACCCACTTGCCTGGGTGAATATCGATCTCGTTCAGCTGCGGATCGCCGTCCACCCCAGGTGTGAATGCCGTTCGTAAGGTGCCGTGGCGGGCGATCACAGCCAGCCACGCATCGGCCAACGATTGGCGGCTGACCCCCGCCGGCAACCGAATGGACAGAGCCATCCAGGAGCCGGGTCGCGCGCCCGCGCCAACGTGTATGCGCTGGTCGAAAGACACCGGGAGCTGCCGGCCGAGGTCAGACACCGACACGTCGTAGCCCCAGAGTCGTCCAAAGGGCAGCCGCAGGTGCGCCACGTTCGTCAGCCGCATGGCGGTACCCTAACGCCCCAGTTAGCCTGAGTGCTCGGTCTGCGCGGTCGGCTCCGGGGCGAGCCGACCGGTCATGAGAAGAGTTGCGTGATGTCCACTTTCGTGGTTCCCGGAGCAGAGCTTGCGGTTGAACTGAGCGACGAAGGTGGTCATCCGGTAGTTCAGCTGCACGGGCTTACCTCCAGCCGCGCGCGTGACCGGGTGCTCAATCTCGACCTCGGCAGGGGCCTCAGCGGGACCCGACTGCTGCGGTACGACGCACGCGGCCATGGCAAGTCGACTGGGCGCAAGGTCCCGGAGGATTACCGATGGGAAAGCCTTGCCGAGGATCTTCTGCAGCTGCTCGACAAGTGGTTTCCCGGCGAACGGGTGCACGGAGTCGGCCCGTCCATGGGTACCGGCACGCTGCTGCACGCGGCTGCCCGCGAGCCGGACCGCTTCGCCGGCCTCACGCTCATGGTGCCGGCCACCGCGTGGGAAACCCGGCCCGCGCAGGCGGCGATCTACCGGGTTGCGGCCGAAGTTATCGAAACCGAGGGAGTCGGGGCATTCATCGCGTCGGCGCGTGGGGCGATTCCGCCGCCGGCCACGGTCGGCGCGCCCGAAACAGTTCCCGATGTGGCCGACGCGCTGCTGCCGTCACTGTTTCGGGGCGCGGCTCTCAGCGACCTGCCCGCTCGCGAAGCGGTCGCACGAATCGATGTGCCGACGAAGATTCTGGCCTGGGTCGGCGACCCGGCCCATCCGATGTCGACAGCGGAATCGCTTGCCGCACTGATGCCGCGGTCAACGCTCACCGTGGCGCACACCCCGGCCGATGTCGAGACCTGGCCCCAGATCCTGAGCCAAGACGTCGCCCGCAGAGGCTGACTTGTGCGCGGACGCCACGTCGGCTTGTGCCTGGTCCGCGTCGGCGTCTTGCATGGTGTAGGTGCCCCAGCGGCGCTGAAGCATCCGGATCCCGCCGGGGGCACTTCGGAGAAGCTGCGCTGACGTGCGGTTATGGACAACCTTCGCGTGGCAGGTACTGCGCTTGAACCAGTCTTCCGGCGCGTTGACGCGCGGGAGCTGTCGCAACAGTCGTGAGTTTCAGGTCTTCACTGACCTCGTCGAGCGCACGGCCGCGTGGTTCCGGGAGCAAGAGTGTCGTCGCGATCGCCGCGACGTAGCAGCCGAACGCAAACAGCGTCACTGCCCGTAATCCCGAAGACGCCAGGATAAGCGGCACCACGAGCGCTCCCCCGAATGCGCCGACCTTGGCGACACCCGACGACAGGCCGTGCAGGCTGCTGCGGACGGCAGTCGGGTACGACTCGGCGGCCAGCAGCATGGTGGTGTAGTTCGGACCGAACGCGATGCCGAACAACGAGAGACCGAAGACAATCCCGAAGGGCAGGACGGCGGTGCTCAGGCTGGGCACCATGGTGATCAGCAGCATGGCCAATCCACACAACCCGAAGCCGATGATTTGGAGTCGACGCCGCGGCCATCGGTCGAGAACGAAGAGTCCGGCGACGGCGCCGACCAGGCTGAAGCAGACGACGAGCACGGCGTTCAGCGCGATGTTGGACAGCGTGGAACCGTGCGGGCTGATGGTCTTGATCAGCAGCGGCTGACTCACCGAGTTGCCGTACACCGCGACGTTGAAGAAGAACCAGCTTCCGGCGGTGCCCAGCAGGGTGATGAGCACCTTGCGATTCGTCAACGCCAACCGCAGCCCACTGACCGAAACCTTAGAAACCGTTGCTGCACTGAATGTTTGGTTGCCCGCCTCGGCGAACTTCTCGAAGTCCTGGCGCGCCTGACGCTCGTCACCATGCTCGGCCGTCCAACGGGGCGACTCCGGCATGTGGCGGCGCTGGTAGAGAACCAGCATCGACGGCAGTACACCCAACCCGAGGATCAGTCGCCAGGCCAGGTCGTTGTCGACACCGACCGCGAGGACCAGCAGGCTCACGAGGTAGGCGCAGACCTGGCCGAACACATAAAACAGGAACGTCATGCCGACGAGTTGGCCACGGTTTCGCGCATTGGCGTACTCGGTAATGATGACGCCGCTGGCCGGGTAGTCACCGCCGATGCCCACGCCGAGGATCAGTCGGCCGACCAACAACACCGTGAAGTTCGGGGCGAACGCCGACACCAGGGCCCCGATGATCATCAGCACGGCTTCGAGCCCGTACACGCGCCGGCGGCCGAAGAGGTCGCCGAGCCGGCCGAATACCATCGCGCCCACCGCGACCGCGAGAAGCGTCGAGCTGGTCAGCATCGAGATCTGACCGCTGCCGAGGTGGAACTGCGGTGCGGCCAGTAGCGTCACCGAGCCAATGACGTTGAGGTCATAGGAGTCGGTGAAGAAACCCGCCCCGGCTGTCGCCGCTGCCTTGAAGTGGAACACGCCGAGTTTCGCGTCGTCGATGGACTTCCCGACGCTCTCGTTGCTGGCGACGTCAGTCATTGGGGCTCCGATTCCAAGGGCGCCGACTTGTCATTACAAGAACCCTCCGACAGAGGTTCAGCAGCTGTCAACACCGGAACGTACTGGGCCGCAAATGTTCAGATTCTCTTAACCAACAGGATGATTCAAAAGTTAGCCCGGGTGAAGCCCTCGGCCACACATGTATAGTCAAGTCGTGGCAACGGCACTGCACGAGGTCATCGCCGACAGCCTGAGGGAACAGATCCGCCTCGGTGAATTGGTCGTGGGCGCCCCGCTGCCCTCGGAGTCTCGGCTGTGCGAACAGTGGAACGCGTCGCGCGGACCGGTGCGCCAAGCACTGGCCACCCTGCGCGCCGAGGGTGTCATCGCCGGCGGGCGCGGCAAACCGCCGGTGGTCTGCTCCACCGCGACCGGACAGCCCTTCGACACCCTGCTGTCGTATTCGGCTTGGGCGCACTCGATCGGCCGTACGCCCGGGCAGCGGACCCTGGAATTGGCGCTGCGGCGGGCCGACCAGCACGCCGCCTCGGTGCTGCACGTCGACGTCGATGCGCCGGTCGTCGAGGTGTTGCGGCTGCGCTACCTCGACGACGAGCCCGCGATGCTCGAGCGCGCCGTATTCGTCGAGCACGTCGGTCGGCGCCTGTTCGACTTCGACTGCGATTCGGGATCCCTTTGGGCATACCTGCTTTCACAGGGTGTGCAGTTCGCCCGGGCGTCCCATGTGATCGACGCGGTGGCCGCCGACGCGCTGGACGCGCAGCACCTCGGTGTGCCCGAGGGAGTTCCGTTGCTGCGTCAGGAGCGAACAACGCGAAGCCCGGTCGGCGAGGTCCTCGAATACCACGACGACCGATACCTGCCAGGGCTGGTCAGTTTCACCCTCGAAAACACCCTGGACGCGCGCTGCGCCCTGACGCGCAACGCCAAGCCCTAAGGAGTCGAGCACATGACGATCTTCCCGCCCGAGGTTGTGGTTCTGGACATGGCGGGCACCACGATCGACGACGGTCAGCAGGTCTACCGCGTGCTCGCCGAGACCGCGAGCGCCCACGGGGCATCGCCGTCGGAGGCCGACATCGCCCGCTGGCACGGTGCCTCGAAACACGAAGCGCTGCGCGAACTACTCACCTCCCGCTCCGGCACGCCCCCGAGCGTGGGAGAACTGGAAGTGGTGGTCGCCGATTTTCATGCCCGGCTCAGCACCGCCTACGCCGCCGATCACCCGCCGCACCCGCTGCCGGGGGTCGTTGAGGCTCTGTCCACGTTGCGCGAGCGTGGTGTGAAGGTCGCGCTGACAACGGGATTCGACCGAGTCATCGTCGAATCGCTGCTATCGGCGCTGGGCTGGATGGGCGACGCGGTGGCGGACACCGTCGTCTGCGGCAGCGATGTGGCCGCCGGCCGCCCCGCGCCCTACATGATCTTTCGGGCCATGGAACGGCTGGGTGTGACCGATGTGGCGCGCGTCCTGGTCGCCGGAGACACTCCCCGCGACCTCGAAGCCGGGACCAACTCCGGTGCCGCGATGGTGGTGGGCGTCCTCTCGGGAGCCAGTGACGCCGACGAACTCGGCGCCCACCGGCACACCCACCTGCTGCCTTCGGTGGCCGACCTGCCCGGCCTGCTCGGCGTGCGCCCGGTGGCGGTGAGCGCTCCATGACCAGCGCGACCCTCGACCGGCGAATCGACACCACCGCCGCGGCAGTATGGCGCGGCGGTGACCGGATCGCCGTCGAGCGCGTGGCGGTGCCGCCATTGGGCCCGTCCGACGTGCTCGTCCGGGTGCGCCTGGCCACCGTGTGCGGCAGCGACCGGCACACCGTCAGCGGCCATCGTGTACAACCGTGCCCGTCGATCCTCGGCCACGAGGCCGTCGGTGAGGTCGTTGAAGTCGGCCAGGCAGGCAGGCGCGACGTCGACGGTCATGATCTGCACCCCGGCCAACGCGTCATCTGGTCGATCACGCTGCCCTGCCAAACCTGTGACCGCTGCCGCGCCGGGGTCACCGCCAAATGCCGCACTGTCCGCAAGGCCGGGCACGAGGCGCTCGACTCGGACTGGGCGTTGTCCGGCTCCTATGCCGAATATGTCTTCCTGCCAAGCAATTTGGCGATCGCGGTCGTTGACTACGAGCTCAGTGACGCCGTCGCCGCTCCCGCCGCCTGCGCGACGGCCACGGTCATGGCGGTGATCGACCGCGCGGGGCCGCTGACTGGCAGGCAGGTCATCGTCGTAGGGGTCGGCATGCTCGGACTCACCGCTGTCGCGGCTGCGGCCTCGGCCGGCGCCTCGGCGGTCACGGCGGTCGATCCCAGCACCGAACGAAGGCAGCTGGCAAGGCAATTCGGCGCTACCGACGAGGCGGCATCGGCACACGACGTGGAAAGCTGCGACGTCTTGTTGGAGTTCTCCGGCTCATCGGCGGCCTTGCAGACCGGATTGGCCGCGCTGGATGGCCAGGGCGTCGCCGTCCTCGCCGGTTCCGTCGCCCCTAATGGCGCCATCGCGCTCGACCCCGAGCAAGTCGTCCGCCGGCAGCTGTCGATCTTCGGCGTGCACAATTACGAGCCGCGGCACCTCA
>NZ_LZKH01000076.1:0-38580 GCF_001672745.1 Mycobacterium sp. E1386 | reverse complement strand
ACGGGCCCCCAGCTACCGATCTCAACTTGGCCAGGGGACGCCATGCCCGGGGCGCAGCCGGAGAAGACCGCCCCCACCACCGCCGGGGCTCATCAATAAGGACAACTGCCAACAGATACTGGGCATTTTCTGCCCCCACGCGTGACGGGCCGGGCCCAGGCGGCTGATCACTCGCATTCGCATCCGCCGTGGCGAAGCGGCGAATGAACTGCACCGACTTGTTCCGCGCGGCCCGATCAAGGAATTAGGTTGGTCGCGTGGCCAATAACAGTCTCCGTACCCGTAGGACCGCCCGGCGCTTGCTGATGATGCTATGCGTAGCCGCGGCCGCCGCGGGTCTGGTCGTCGCGTGGCACATCGATGAGCGGGCGCAACCTTGTTGGCGTGTACGGCAATTCATCGATTACAACCGCGACATGCAGGCCTCGTTGAAAGCCAAAACGCGGTTCGCGCCCCCGGGTTCATACCAACAAGACTCGGTGCCCTCTGACGCCGACTACCAGGCATGGCTGGACGGCCTGCAGCAGCGCGCCAACCAGGTGACCGCGCCTGGCCTGTCAGCTCACGCGCAACGAGCCGCGGCGCTGGCCCGAGAATTCATGAAAGACGCCAATCAGATGAACGGCGAACTCGGCGAACAAGACCCATTGAAAGTGGAACTGCCGCCATCGGCGAAAGCGGCGGCCCGGGTGAACCACGAGTTCGGCGATGAGATGGCGACCCTGGCACGCGCCTGCCCCGCCTGAGCGCCCGGGAGACAGATAACGGCGCGATGGCGGTGAGTGCGGGCGGTGGCGGAGGCGGGTTGTCGCCGTCCCAAATGTTCTGGGCGACATTGCCCTGTCCGAAGTAGACGTAATAGTAGGTGTGGCAGATGTTGTTGTCCCAAATGACCGGATTAGTGACGTGGTTACCGGTCGGCGGGAGTGGCTCCCCTGGGCACCAGCGGTGCGGGCCGCCATCGGCGTTGGCGGTTCCTGCGGCGAGCCCGAGTCCCGCGACACCCAAACCGCCGGCCAACAGGGCGGTGGTTGCTACTCGCACGATTCGTCGCATCATGGTGGTCCTCTTCTGTCGGGGTGGCGGCCAGCTTTCGGCCGCCTTCGCGTTGAAGTGAATAACGGGCCCCCAGCTACCGATCTCAACTTGGCCAGGGGACGCCATGCCCGGGGCGCAGCCGGAGAAGACCACCCCCACGGCGAGGTGGGCGGTAGGGGAGCCGCCAACCGGGCATAGTCGGCGCGGAAAACGACTCTGTGTTGTGACCGTTAAGGATCGTTACCGCAATTGTGATGAATGCACTCCTATCTTTGGATATACGAGAAGGCCGACGCTTTCGAACCAAATAACGCCTATCGGCGTCCGCAAGCCTGGGGGGCTGATATGACCATCGCAATCGCCGCGCACGACCCGGTCGAGAAAGACACGGCCTACGGGCATGACGATGTCATCTCTGCGGTCGCAAGAGTCAACGCCATTGCGTGTCGAGGGGACACCGTTCTCGTCGAATTGAAGCCGCGCTGGCGACCTACCGAAGAAGAGATCGTGCGCGCGGCGATCACGGTGATTTTGGTAGCCCTCGTGGCGGTGATCGGCGTCGCCGCGGGCGCGATCCTGACAATGGGTTAGCAGCGGTGCCGGTCAGGACGCGATGAACTCGAGCAGATCCGGGTTGAGGACGTCCGCGTGCGTGGTCAGCATGCCGTGTGGGTAGCCGGCATAGGTCTTCACGGTGCCGTTCTGCAGCAGCTCGACCGCTCGGGGCACCGCGCTGGCGAACGGAACGATCTGATCGTCATCGCCGTGCATCACCAGGACGGGGACAGTGATAGCCCGCAGATCCTCGGTGTAGTCCTGCAGCCAGGCAAACACCGTCTCATAGTGAGCGTGCGCGCTGCCCGACATGCCCTGTCGCCACCAGTTCGCGATGACCGCCTCGGACCGCTCCACCCCCGGTCGGTTGAATCCGTAGAACGGACCCTCCGGCACCGCGCGGAAGAACTCCGATCGGTTTCCCAAGACACCCGCCTGCACCGCGTCAAACCACTCCCGGGGTTGCCCGCCCGGATTGCTCTCGGTCTGCATCATGCTCGGTGTCGGGGAAGACACCAGCACCGCCTTGGCGACCCGCTCCTGGTGGCGCGCCACATAGCAGGCCACCTCGGCGCCGCCGGTGGAGTGTCCAACATGGACGGCCTCACGAAGGTCGAGCTGCTCGGCCAGCGCGGCCAGGTCGGCCACCCAGTGCTCCATGTCATTGCCGGTCCCGGTCTGCTCGGATCGGCCATGCCCGCGCCGGTCGTGAGCGACCACCCGATAGCCCCGGTGCAGCAAGAACATCATCTGCGCGTCCCAGTCGTCGGACGTCAGCGGCCAGCCATGACTGAAAACGATCGGCTGGCCAGAGCCCCAGTCTTTGTAGAAGATCTCGACACCGTCCGACGTGGTGATGGTAGGCACACTCGTTCCTCTCGCAGTCGCCTCTCTCGCGGGCGCTCCCCGCGATCGAGTGACAGTCAACCGCAGACACGTTCTTCCTGCGAGCTCTCCCGCAAGTCGACGATGCGAGCTATGGCGCGTCTTCACGCTTGCGTTGCGACGATGACGACCTGGGCTAAGCACGAGGTGGTTATGCAGACGAGCGGAGGAAAGGCTTGGGCCGCAAGCGAAACCACATGGAGTAGCGGTGGTCAGGCAAGCAACAGCAATGATTCCTGTGTTGGAAACCGAGTACTTACCGGTAATGCTGCACATTCGATTCCGGAATATTCACCGGGGTAACTGCGAGGGCGGTGGAGCGGTTGGCAGACGGTATGGCCGGCAACCGCTTTCGGAAGTCCGGCGGCGTGGGGTCACAATAGGCCGCTTTTCGATTGAACGCCGGGGGTTGGCCAGGTAAGCGATAACGGTCCAGCGGTCAGCATGTTCTGCGAAGATTGAGCGTCAACGCCGCTGGTCGGAGGGGAAGCGTTGTCGTCTCAGAGTCGCCGCTTGGGCTTCGGGCTATCTGTCGTCGCCGTCGCTGCGGCGGCGTTGAACGCGCTCGCCCCCTGGGGAGTGGCTATCGCGCAACGCGTGCAATTTGTCCTCGAAGCAACGCTGTGTGTCGGCGCATTACTCGTTGGGTTTGTCGTCGTGGGGCGAGTGGCAGGCCTCTCGAAGTGGTGGCGAGTAGCCCTGTTGGCGGCGATAGCCACATTCCTGACCGCCGAGTCTCTCTCGCAGCTAGGCGGTCCCGCCGACCGCGTCAGAACAGCCCCGGAGCCTGCCGTCGTCGGCTACTTCGTCGCAGGACTCTTGTTCGTCGTCGCGATGCTCCTGCTGGTGCGTGCCGGCCGTGACCACGACGTCCGCACCCCGGTGCGCACGTGGCCGGGGGTCATCACGACCGTTCTCGACGGACTAGTGAGCGCGCTCGCGTTCTTCCATTTGGTGTACGTCGCTCGACTGGGCGCCATGGGCGGCGCCGCGCTGCCGCGATCGACCAATACCGCTGTCGTGTGGGGGATTGCCGCTGTCGAGCTCATCACGGTGGTGGGCGCAGTCCTCCTTGCGATGTGGTACCCGCCGTACCGGCCGGGCCGGGCGAACTACATGCTTCTTGCGGCCGCGGTGATCACCCTCACGTCCTCTGACAGGCTGCTCGCGTATCTGCGGAGTGTCGGTATTACGACGCTGGATCTGTGGGTTGGCGTCGGATTCGTCCTAGCTCCGCTGTTGATCGCATGGAGCCTGCTCGTCCTGCCTCCGCGGCCCCGCCCTCACGACGACGAACAGCCAACCAACTGGGCACGGCTAACGCTGCCGTATGTGGGGTTCATGGGCAGCACGGCCCTACTCACGTTTCAAGTGCTGGTGGGACGGGGGATCGACCCGCTCTTCGCCGCCACCTACTTGGCGTTGGCGCTGCTTGTCGCGACCCGCTACGTGGTAGCCATGCGGGTGCAACGCATGCTGACCGAACAACTTGTCGCCGCGAAGCGCCGACTTGCCTATCAGGCCCACCACGACGCACTGACCGGCCTGCCGAATCGGTTGCTGTTGGCCGAACGGTTGGACGAAGCTATCCGCGACGGCCCGTTCGTGCTGATCTTCGTCGACATCGACGACTTCAAAGAGGTCAATGACCGTTTCGGACATGCGGCCGGCGACGAGTTGCTGTGCGCGATCAGTGCGCGTCTGCAAGATTGCCTCGGCCAATCCGACACGCTGGCGCGGATCGGGGGAGACGAGTTCGCCATCCTCACTGCCGGTGCTGTCGACGCACCGGAGATGGTCGCCGACCAGCTCCGGGTGGCTCTTCGAAGTCCGTTCTCGGTGCACGGGACATCGGTGCGGGTGCGTGCGAGCATGGGCCTGGTCAGTCGCGGTTACCACGACGCTCCGCCGACCTCCGACGATCTGCTCCGGCAAGCCGACATCTCGATGTACACCGGGAAGCGGCTGGGCAAAGACACGGCCGTGGTGTACCGCCCGGCATTCAGTGCTTCGGAAGATTTCACGACAGCGCTGCGACAAGCGGATGACGCTGTCCCGCAGGGATTTCAGCTCAAGTACCAGCCAGTGGTCACCCTGCCAGACGGCAGGCCGGTCGCGGTCGAGGCACTTGCGAGGTGGACGGCGCCGAGCGGGGTACAGATTCCTCCCGAAACCTTCGTCTCGCTTGCCGAAGCCAACGGAATGGGGGCGCAGCTCGATGCCCTGGTGCTCGATCAGGCCTGCGCGCAAATCCAAAGCGCGGGCCTCGATCTGAACCTTCACGTCAACATCAGCGCCGCGCGGCTCGGCAGCCGTGATTTCGAACGTGCCGTCAGCCGCACCCTCGCGCGGCATGGGTTGTCGCCGCATCGTCTCGTCCTGGAAATCACCGAGACCGTTCCCATCGTCGATCTCGCTGAAGGAGCGGCCGCCATCAGACGTTTGAACGAACTGGGCATCGCGGTGGCCCTGGACGATTTCGGCACGGGTTTCAACTCACTGACCTACCTGCACGAGCTACCCGTGCAAGTCGTCAAGCTCGACCGTGGCCTGGCGGCGGGCGTCCAACCGGGACGGAACCTCACGCTGTACCAGTCGGTCATCGGATTGTGCGAAGCACTGGGGCTCAAGGTGATCGCAGAAGGGATCGAAACCGCCGAGCAGGCGGAGACGGTCTTCATGGCCGGCTGCCGATTGGCGCAGGGCCACTTGTTTGGGGCGGCCTCCGCGCTAGCCGATATCGCCTCGTCTTCCATGGGCAGGTGAGTCCGTTTCGGCGGTTGCGCGGCAGGTCACCGTTCGGCTGCTCAGAATTTTCGACGTGCGGTGTTGGACCTGATTCGGGAGAGTCGAACACACCGCGGGTGCGTTCTCGTGACGTTGAAGTCAGAGCTGGATCTGCCCGCCGTCCACAGTGAGCTCCGCACCGGTTAGGAAGCTGCTCTCATCCGAGGCCAAGAACAGCACCGCCGACGCGATCTCCTCGGGGCGTCCCAGCCGCTTCATCGGTACCTGAGCGGCCATGCCGTCGAGTAGATCCTGTTTCTGGTCAGCCGGCGCCAGGCCGGTAAGTCCGGGGGTTTCCACGGGGCCGGGAACGACGGTGTTGACCCGGATCTTGCGGTCGGCCAGTTCCGCGGCCCAAGTGCGGCCGAGGGACCGGATGGCCGCTTTGGATGCCGCGTAGAGACCGAACGCAGGTACGCCCTGGGAGGCCGCGGTAGATCCGGCGAGGACGATCGCCGCCCCCTCGTTGAGCAACGGCAGCGTCTTCTGCACGGTGAACACCGTGCCGGCAACGTTTCGGTCGAAGTTGTCTCGGTAGTGTTCCGGGGTCACATCGGCCAGTGCGGCGAAATCACCGCCGCCCGCGTTAGCGAAGACAACGTCAAGGCCTTTGCCATACGCTGATATTTCAGCGGCCAGGGTGTCTAGTTCTTCTGGCCTACTGACATCGCTCTGCACAGCGTGGACGCCGATCGACGCGGCTGCCTCGTCGAGGCGGGCGCGATCGCGGCCGGTGATGAAGACATAGGCGCCTTCCTCAGCGAGGCGCTTAGCAGTGGCCAGGCCTATACCCGAGGATCCACCAGTGACCAGTGCTGTTTTGCCGTCGAGCTGTCCCATGATCGTGGCTCCGTTCTTTGTGTGTCGATGCGCTACCTCGGGTAACCAAGGTGATACATCACCTATTCCGGCGGGTCCAACACCGTCCACAGCCGATGGATCCGTTCATCGGATATTTCGGCCACGTCGAAGCCCGATGCCACCACGGTATTACCGTCAGGGGCGCGTAGCTCCCATGCCAAAAAACCCAGCCCACGGGTCTGGCGGACCGCACCGGCCTTGATGAAGTGCAGGCCGCGCAGCTTTTCTTGCAGCTCGGCAGCTTTGGTGTTCAGTTCGTCATGGCCGGTGGCCACGCCTTCGTCGTCGATCCATTGCACGTTGTCCGCGTAGGTGGTCGCGATCGCCTCGGTTCGCCGCTGTGGGTCGCGCTCATTGAACACGGCCAGCAGGTTGGCTTCCATCAGGCGGGTGATGATCTCGCTCACGTGGCACTCCGGTAATAGGTGATGTTTCACCTAACTTAGCACGCACTACCTCATCGCGGGTGGCAGCGAGCTGTTGTGATCGAGGTTAACGTGAATGTGCTCCAGTGCAGCGGTCAGCGGTGCGAGCAGGTTCTCCGGCAGAGGATCGAAAAACAGGGTGCGTACCAGGTTTACATGGCCGGGAGCGGCCTCGACTAGAGCCTGCCGCCCCCTCGGGGTGAGTACAACATGGGTGGTGCGGCCGTCCTCGGCGCTGGGGCGCCGTTCGGTGAGGCCGCGATCCTCCATGCGCCGCAATTGATGTGACAACCTGCTGCGTTCCCATCCGATCTGGGCTGCGAGATCGCTGACGCGCATAGCCTCTTCGCGGTCACCGCTGAGTGCGACCAGCACGTCGTAGTCGGCCAGCGATAACCCGGATTCGGCCTGCAGTTGGCGGTTCATCTCGTAGTTCATCCGTAGCTGCACGCGCATGTAGGCCACCCAGGCGCGCTGCTGCCTCGGGGTCAGCCACTTCGGCTTAAGTGATACATCCCGCACTCGTCTTGGCGTCACATTGTCAGTATGACGGCCCAATGGGCTCGGCACGGGTGATCGGCGAAGGCGTCCCAGGCGCATCCGGCCATCACACGATGTTGTCGCCGGCCGGCGTTCTTGAGTGGACCGAACCACATGCGTAAACGATGGGGCGGGGGAGCGGTCGATGTTGCCTTACCAACCGGTGATTTTGGTGGCCCTTGTGGCGGTGATTGGCGTCGTTGCGGGCTCGATCTTCACAATGGGTTAGCAGCGGATAGGTCCGGAATCGGCCGTTGCGGGAGTTTCCCCAAACCGTGTCAGCAGTGGACTATCGTGTTGCTGAATGCTGCCGTCGGGAGGTTTCCATGGAAGGGACCCCGTTCGGCCGGTACCGATTAATCAATTTGCTCGGCCGAGGCGGCATGGGCGAGGTCTGGCGAGCCTATGACACCGTCACCGATCGGATAGTCGCACTGAAAGTACTCCCTGCGCACTTTGCTGCAGACAAGACGTTTCAACAGCGATTCCGTCGCGAGGCCCACTCAGCGGCACGGTTGAACAACCCTCACGTGGTGCCAATTCACACCTACGGCGAGATCGACGGGCGGCTATTCGTCGACATGCGCCTGATCGAAGGGCGCGACCTGGCAACCGTGCTGGCCTCCGGTTCAATGTCTCCGTCACGCGCGGTGCACATCGTCGAGCAGGTGGCACACGCCGTATATGCCGCGCACAAGATCGGATTGGTGCATCGGGATATCAAGCCCTCCAACATCTTGCTCGATGAAAACGACTTTGCGTATTTGATCGATTTCGGGATCGCGCGCGTTCTCGGCGAGACCGGTCTGACTGGTACGGATGCGGTGGTCGGCACGCTGCGTTACATGGCACCCGAGCGCTTCAAAGTCGGTGAGGCCGATGCACGCTCGGACATCTACGCGCTTGCTTGCGTGCTCTACGAATGCTTGACGGGAGGCGCCCCATTTCCGGGTGACAGCATCGAGCAACAAGTGGCAGGGCATCTGTCGGCGCCGCCGCCGCGCCCTTCTGACTCCGGCGCACCGCCGGCATTCGATGCGGTCATCGCGACTGGCATGGCCAAAGACCCTGCGCAGCGCTACGCCACCCCGGTCGATATGGCACGAGCCGCGCGCGATGCGATCACGGTGCCGCTACGCCTACCGGACCCGAATGCGCAGTCACCCACCGCCACTGCCCCCATTCAAGTGGCCTCATGGCCGAGTGAGCCAACACAGCAAGCGCAGAAACCATTGCACCGCGATCCGCGGCAGGAGATAGCGGAGAACCGCAAGCGCGCCAAGCGATCTTGGGTGGTCGCCGCCGCGGTTATTGGATTGGTCGTGGCGTTGGGGGGCACGAGCCTATACCTTCTGCGCCCCCACACATCAACGGCTGGATCTACGCAGACGACGGGATCTGCGACGGCGGCCCCGCTGTCGGCGCCGAGGGGGGGAGGCACGCCCAGTTCAGGGGTCACCGCAGTGCCGAGTGGTCCACCGACGATCGCCACCTCAGTACGGGTAGGCAATGGCGCCTTCGGCGTCGCAGTCGACTCCGCCGGACACACCGCCTATGTCGCGAACACCGGTTCCAACTCCGTGTCGCTGGTCGATACCGGCAGCCGTACGGTCACAACCACCATCGCTGTAGGACGCCACCCGGTGGGTGTTGCCGTTGACCCATCGACCCGGACCGTTTACGTGACCAATTATGACGACTCCTCGGTGTCGGTCATCGACACCGCCAACGGCACGGTCATCGCCAGAATCACAGTCGGCAGCCATCCGGGTGGAGTAGTGGTCGACCCGGATGCCCGGATCGCCTACGTCACTAACGGTGATAGCGCATCGGTGTCGGTCATCGACGTGACAACGCATGCCGTGACCGCGACGGTGCCTACCGGAAAAGGTCCAAGCCGCGTAGCCATCGACCGGACCGCTCACCGCTTGTTTGTCACCACTGCCGATCCAACGGTGACGGTTGTCGATACCACGAACCGAACTGTCATCGGTTCCGTCGCACTTCGCGGCCGCCCGGCAGGCATCGCAATCGATACCGGATCGCACACCGCCTATATCGCAAGCGGCGACGATGCATCGGTGTCCTTCGTCGACACCAACAGTCTCAGCGTCATCGCTAGCGTCCCTGTAGGGCAACGCCCCGCGGGTGTGGCGGTGGACCCGCCGACGAACACCGCGTACGTGGCCAACTACAGCGGTGCGTCCGTGTCGGTGATCGACACCACCAAACGCATCGCCACCGGAATCCTTGCCGTCGGAAACAATCCGCTCGCCATCGCAGTCGACCCAACCACGCACTTCGCCTACGTCAGCAGCGACCTTAACCATGGCTCGTTGACAGTGATCGAACGCTGACGTCGGGGCGCTGACGGGTGGATTTCATCGCACACCGGTGGATCTTCACTCGGCGCTCTGGCTTGCCGTCTACGACCGCATTGTAAGTTCGTTCGGGCGGATCGCCTACGCCGTCAAGTGATTCGGTTTGAAGTCCCGTCCGGGCGACGAGGACAGCCGCAACTCGACCCACCACAGGAACTCGCGAGAGGAAGCCTATGAGAACGATCGCAAACCGCCACGCGGCAATCGCCGGCCTGGCCGCCGTCGCGCTAATCGCTGTGGGCTGCAGCAATGGCAAGAGCGTAGACGCGTCGGCACCGCCTCAGGTCGGGGTGAGCGCCACCTCCACGTCGAAAGCCCCGGCGCCGCCCACCGAGGTGGAGCTGATAGGGGAGCGCGACGTCGAGGTAACTCTGACCGGCCCGATCGCGGTCAAGTACTCGTCGGCAACCGAGGATCAGAAGAAGGCACTCGGCAAGCCGCTCACGGGTGACCGCAACGCGGGGACGCGGGACAGCGGCGTGGTGTTCCAGCAATTCCAGGGCGGCGCGATCACCGCCAGGAACGGCGCGGCCGGCACGCCCGCCTACATCATCGTGGGCAAGATCCGGGAGGCCTGGAATGTCCCACGCGGCCCGGACGGCACGCCGGCGGTCACCGGCACTAACGGTTCGGCAGGTCCGCTGGGCTTGCCCACCAGTGACGTGAACGCCGTCGGCGACCTGCAGGTGTCGACCTTCGAGCACGGCAAGATCGAGTACAACCCGGCGACCGGCCAGGTCGCGGTGACGGTAAACGACAAGGTCGTGCCATCCGGGCTCTAGCTCGAACGGGGGACAGCGCCCTCGCCGCTACCGCACATCGCCACTGGACGGATCGCATGGAGGTTTCCACTGCCGCAATCGGGGGCCAGGACGTCGTTGACGTCGACTTCGAGCCCGCCGACCTCGGCCCGGGATTGGCCGACTCATCCCACAATCGCCCGCGCAGCGCGCTCGGCGATGAGCATCACCGGCGCGTTCGTGTTGCCGGAGATGATGGTGGGTATAGCCGACGCATCGACGACTCGAAGGCCGGCAACGCGGTACACGCGGCAGTCGGTGTCGAGCACCGTGGCAGCCGAATGCGGCCGCCCGCGAGCGTCAAAAGCTCCCATCGCGCAGGTACCCACAGGATGAAAAATAGTCGTACCGAGTTCGCCGGCCGCCTTCTGCAGCGCTTCATCGCTCACCACCTGCGGCCCCGGAAGAAACTCCTGCGGGCGGTAGCGGGCGAGAGCCGGCGCCGCCATGATCTGCCGGGTCATCCGGAGGCCCCGCACGGCGATTTGACGATCGGCGTCAGTCGACAGGTAGTTGCAGAAGATTTTCGGATAGATGAGGGGATCTGCACTGGCCATCCGCACATGGCCTCGCGAGGTGGGTCGCAAATTACAGACCGAGGGAGTGATCGCTCCAAAGGGGTGCAGGGGTTCGCCGAACTTCGGCAACGACAAGGGCTGCACGTGCCACTCGAGATCGGCACTTCCCAGCGCGGGGTCGCTCTTGGCGAAAGCCCCCAGAGTGGAAGGCGGCATCGTCATGGGCCCTGACCGCAACAGCAGGTACTGAAGTCCCATGCCCGCACGAGTGATCCAGTTCCGGTACAGGGTGTTGACGGTCGGGGCGCCCCGGACCCGGTAGACCGTTCGAAGCTGGAGGTGATCCTGAAGGTTTTCGCCCACTCCTGGCAGGTCGACGTCCACCGGCACTTGATGCTGGGCGAGCAGGCCGGCTGGGCCGAGACCCGAGACCTGCATCAGATGCGGCGAGCCAATAGCCCCGGCGCTCAAGATCACCTCGCGATGGGCTCGGACGTCGACAATGTGGCCGGCTTTGAGCAACCGCACCCCGATGACGCGGCGCTGGGCCGTCGTCCACGCACCGCGACGCTGGTCCTCGTGGACCTGGTCGTCCATCAGAAGCCGCAACGCCTGAGTTTGCGTGTAGACCGTGAGATTCGGCCGGTGGGTGATGGGATGCAAGAAGGCATCGGCCATCGACCAGCGCCGGCCGCGCCGTTGGTTGACGTGAAAGTACGCACAGCCGGCGTTGTCGCCCTGGTTGAATTCATCGATCGGGGAGATGCCCACCTGGGCGGCGGCGGCTTGCCAGGCGTCCAGGATCTTCCAGCGCACCCGCGGTAACTCGACGCGGATCTCACCACCGGCGCCGTGCCAGTCGTCGGCTCCGCCGTAGTAGTTTTCCAATTCTCTGTAGATTGCCAGTGTCTCGCCGGGACTGTCCGGGCCACCCCAGAGCCAGCGCTCGTCACCGGTGGCCTGTGCCCAAAGCTCGTAGTCACTTGCCTGTCCGCGCATGTGGATCATCGCGTTGATCGAAGAGCAGCCGCCGATCACCCGGCCCCGCGCGTAGTGAATGCTGCGGCCGGCAAGGCCAGGGTCGGCCTCGGTCGTGAAGCACCAGTCGGTGCGAGGGTTGGCGATCGTATACAGATAGCCCACCGGCACCTTGATCCAGAACCAGTCGTCTTGCCCGCCGGCCTCGATCAAGAGGACACGGCGATCAGGGTTGGCGCTGAGCCGATTGGCGAGCAGGCAGCCTGCGCTGCCTGCTCCCACGATGATGAAGTCGGGGTCCGGGCTCATTCCGGTATCGGTCCTCCACAGCTTTGGATGCGAGTCCTAGTGTGCCCGATGACCACCAGATCTCGTCGAGGAATGATTGGCCTTGGTCGATAAGCGAGAACCGTTGAGCGGCAGGGCAGTACACAGTAGCCTCGCTGGTAGACCCGATTCGTGCATATTCCTCCGGCGCCGCCGGACGGCGCCGGGCTGCGTGCTCTAGTGGTGGATCACGGGCCCCGGAATTGGCCTTATCTGCTCGACCAGAATGTCTGCGTGACCGGCGTGGCGGGCGATCTCTGCGATGAGACCGAGGTAGACGAAGCGCAGGTTCACTGCACCGACGAGGCTGTGGTCAGCGGTGTCGTCAAGGTCTTGGCGGGCGGCGATGTCATCGGAGATCGCGCATGCAGCTTGGTATTCAGCCACAACTTCGCGCAGAGTTTCGCCATCGCCGACGTAGAAGCTCGCGTCACCCCCGACGGCTTGGCCCGTGCAGTCGTCAACGTGCCAGCCAGCCAGGGTGCGTTGAAACCAAATCCGTTCCGCTGCAGCGCAATGCTTCACCAATGAGAGCGGTGTCGTTAGCGACGGCACCCAGCGCATGCGGGCCTCGGCGTCGGACAGACCGCCGACCGCGGCCACGCGCTGTGAGCGATGGAGTTGCAAGGTGTCCTGCAGCAGTTGCCTTTCGGAGCCGGTGAATGGGCGGCCTGGAGTCAATGCGGCGGTCGTCCGTCCTTCTTTCGAGTGATGTCTCGGTCCGGATAAACCGGAACTAGGGGTGGGGTCGGCGGGCTGCGCTCGACGATCCGCAAAGGGGCAATCGGGTATACGACAAGCGTGGCGACAGAGCCACGACGAAAGGTCGGCGACGATCGCGCGTCAGAGTCTGGCGACGTCTACTCGTCGGGGGGAGGCAGATCGCTACGGCGCGCAAATGCATCCCGAATTATCGGAATGAGTCCGCGACGCGAACTCGAATGATACACAGGGAACTTACAACTGCGGAGCAGCTCACCGATCCCGGACGTTTACGGGATAGCGCTCGCTAGCTCCCTAGCGCCCGCCGCGAGAGGAACAACACCAGCAGGATGATCAGCACCCAATTGCTGACCGCGTGCGCGGCCGCGGACCTGGCGACCGCAAGTCGTCTCACCTGATCAACACGGTCACGGCTGGCTGATATCTGATCTCCAAGGTTGTCGGCCCATTCGTCGCGTCGCCGCTCATTCTCCATACGCACGCGTTCACGTTCTCCTAGCACTTTCGCCCACGCTTCGGGGTCCTCATCCCTATTGGCGGGCAACGCAGGGTAGGGCAGACGTTCATACTGGGGTACTTCTCGCGCCGTCTCCAGCTCTGGGCCAAGTGCCGCAACGGCACGCAAGTACACCATCAGGAAATACAGTCCGCTAATGGTCAGCGCCAAGCAAGCCGCGATCGGAATTCCCGCCCAAAAATGGGTCATCCCAAAGGCGACTTGCCTCGTCACTTTTCGGCGAAGACCTTGCCGTTCGGCCCGATCGCGAAACGCCAACTCTTCGGCATGGGCTAACCACGGAACCACAGCGGCCGCCAGAATCGGCACCGCAAGCCCCACCATTTTCCAGATAAACCCGCTCTGCCCCGTCTGTGCGAGGGTAACGTTGCCGCTATTGCCCAGCATCCGCCACCAACCCCAACCAAGTAGCGGAAATACGTTCACGAGCGCGACGTAGACAGCAATCACCACGGTGAGCTGGCCAACGGCCGCCGGGACCATCCACCAGCGGATCGCCATAACTGTGCGGCGATAATCCTGGCGGAGACGTTCGTGACGAACCACGCTTTGAAGCGACCACACCAGACTCACGCCAATGAATACCACAACGGCGGCAGTCAGGATGGTCGCCAATCTTCCGTGTATCACGCCCCTCATCTTGACAAATTGCGACCGACAACGTTATCCACCACCCCTGCGCGGCAACTGAAATCGGCGGGACGAGCGTTGGCCGGCAAGGGGACCGCGATGATTCGTCAGATGCAATATGCAGTACTCCGCTGGTAACCCGCCATATTCGTTCCGCCGTATTCTTCCGGTAGGAATCGCCCGTCTCCCGCTGGGCGGTGGGGGACGCCCCTTGTCCGCATGGGCGGGCCGTCGCCCGACGTGATTTTGACGGTGCTTGCAATTATCGTGCCCTCGGGAGCCGCGACCAGCGCGCAGCTTGGCGCCGCCATCACGTTCGTCATCGGAATGCTTGCGGTTGTCGAGATCATTCTTGTGAGCTATCTGATCACGCCGGTGAAAACCAAGGCGGTGCTCGGACTGTTGCATGACTGGGCCGTCAGTCAACGTCGGAAGCTCCTGGTGGCTACCTTCGCATGATTGGGATCATGCTGGTGGCGACGGGGGTGGGCGCCACCTGACCGACAACGAAGGTCAGGAATCCCGTGTATCCGTTATGCTGCCGATAATCCGGCACTCGGTGCGCAGTTCACTTGCAAATAAGCTTGGCAGAGGACGGCTTTCAGCCTTGGTCAGATTTAAGTCCGCCAGTCGAGCTACAGCTGCGATCGTGCTTCTCGTCGCCAGCACGCCGACCTCGGCCTGCGGCCATCGGCCCTCACCCAACACGACCGCTTCCATCAGCTCAAGCTCGACGCCCCCCGCGGCTGCGGCCGCGCAGAGCGACGCATTGACGTTGGCCGGCAGACCTTTCCCGCTGCACGACGTCCAATGCCGCAAGATGGGTGGCGCGGTGCTCGTCACGGCAAGAACGCAATCCGATGAGAGTGTCATCGTCGACGCCGCGGGCGGCAAGGTCGAAACTCTCGACTTCACCGCCGACGGTATCGCCTACTTGTGGGAGCCGACATCGACCGGGGGAGCTCCGGTCCCAACGCTGACGCAAGACGGTGACAAGTACACGGTGGCTGGCAGGATCAAACAACTTCACGACTACACCAAGCTCAGTGATTTCACGTTCAGAGCGACCTGCCCGCATTGAGCGTTTTCGACCATGCGTGACGAAGAACTTGATACTAAACCACATTACTGGGGTTCGAATTTATGGGTGATGTGTGGTGTCACCCGCCTGGTGTTAGCACGCATGGAAGATGTTGCGGACGACGAGCGCCGCGATGGCAAAGGTTCCGCGCTCGGCTCACTGAAATTCCCGTTCGATGGCGAAGGTGTCGGTTGAGTCGGCGTGCATTCGGGTGATGGCGGCAGACTACTCGCGCAGCAACCGCGCGGACGCAATGTCTAGCCCCATCCAGGCCGCCGCAACGGCGATCGTTAAGGCGCCGTGAACCCGCGCTTTGGCCATATTTATCCGAATCGGGCAGGCGGGGGCACTTCGAGTGCGGCCTTGATTCATCTAGTAATGGCGCCCCCCTTTTACCCGACATAATGTCGCTTATCGGCACAAACCGATATCCGGTGACCATCGACTGAAACATGACAATCCCTGGAACCACAGCGTTTGTCCTTTGATGGCATCGCAGGCATGTCCCGGCAACTCCTGACGGACGGTCGGTCGATCGCACTCGAGGAACCGGTCATCGGGTTGGCCAGTCGCGCATGACAACGGGGTCGTCGCCTTACCTCTTCCGCCGCCCGGCGGGACGCGTACTAATACGTCACGGTGACGAATCGCAATGGGCCCCACGCCGTTTCCGAATCTCAGCCTGGCAAGGCCACGGGCCATCGCTCAGCATTTCCGTAGCGTCGAGCTTCACGATCCAATCCCCCCGCCGTCACGGCAATGACTCGGGTGCCGGCCGCCCAATAACCGACCCCAGCCCCTGGCCCATCCCATCCCCTCCTCCCCGCCCATCGCCGGCAATACGTCACTGTGACGAATCACTGTGCGGCGCAGGGCTATTGGGACATCGCGCTGACCGGCGAGTTCACCACCGCTTGGGTCGCGTGCGGCGATGCGTGTCGGTCGACCAGAGATGGCCGCAGTCCGAGCACTGCAGGTGCACCAGCGTGCCCTTGTTGCTGAGGAGATATTGCCAGTGCGTATCGCAGTTGCGACTACTTCGGCAATCACCGCATTTCGCGCGGTGATCGCAGTGCGGGCAAGGCAACCATGCGCGGCGGCCACGGTCGGCGGTCGGATCAATCGGTAGCACGAGCAGTCGTCCGTTCGGGCAGCACGCCGGCGCGGACCAACTCGTCGTATACCCGTTGCTGCTCCTCGTCGAGGTTCGAGTACAGCATTTCGTAGGCCCGCCGTTCCTCGCTAAGCACGGCAATGGGGTCCCAATCGTCACCCATCGCTTCGAACATTGCGCTGCGCCTGCGCGCCTCGTCGAACGTCAGGTCATAAGCAAAGTCGAGGTCGGCCATCGCGCTCCCAGCCATTAGATACGCAAACGAACGGCCAGAATGACCCGGTTGACCGTGCTCGGGCTATGACCTACGTCACCCTCGCCGGTTGATGTTCGTCACACTCGGTGCCGACAATGCCGACCCCGATCGATGACCGAGGGTCGACAAAGGGAACGACAAGGGGTGTCTGGTCGTCGCACGCCCAAACCGTCCCGCGGATCCCCTTCCGTCTTCCCCGCCCATCGCCGACAATACGTCACTGTGACGAATCACTGTGCGGCGCAGGATGATTGACGGCGCATCATCGAATGATTGCTCGGCCCCGTGTCCCGCCGGATCGTTTCTCACGCACTCGCGTGCCGGTACCGCGCAAGCCGCCGCAGCGCCTGCGCCGACGCGCACCCCGACATAGGCTGTAGTGCGCTGTCGAGTCGGGCCCGGACGGCGTCGATGTCGAGATCCATCCCGATCGCCACCAGACAATTGGCCGCGGCTCCGCGAGGCGCCTCCCCGAGGTGGATTCCGCTACCCACCAGGTTGACGACATAGTCGTGGATGGTCGTGCGGTGCCGCACTGCCACGACGCCTTTCAGCCTGAACACCTGCGCCGGTGGATCTTCGAGAAGGTCGAGCAGGGCGTCAGGGTCGACGCAACCAGTGCGACTGACGGTGACGGCATCGGCATGGACATGGTCGTGCTCGTGCTCGTGCTCGTGCTCGCGGACCAGATCCAAAAACGAGAGCTGCCCAACCGGCCCGGCTGTGGCGGACGCGTCGAAGAGTAGCTGAGGATCTATTCGGCCACCCGTCGTGCCTACGACATGTATGCGCGGGTTACGTTGCGCCGCCCGTTGAGTGACGCGTTGCACCACCGCCGACCGCTCCGTCTCCGGCACGAGGTCAAGCTTGTTGACGACAATCAGCGACGCCGCACCGTAGCGCACCGGCGGCAGACTGCCGCAGTCGACGGTGTTGAAGTGGTTTACTGCGTCGACGACGTCGACAAGCCCGCCCACTCGGACCCCGCGGATCTCGCTGAAGCCGATGAGCCGCGCGATTACTACCGGGTCGGCCAGACCGCTGGCCTCGACGAGGATGGCATCGAGGCGCCGAGCCGGGTCGGCGAGCTTGACGAGCGCGTCGTCGAGCCCACCACCGTCGGGCAGACAACAGATGCATCCTCCGGCGATCGAGGCCGGCTCGTCGACCTGGCCGGCCACCAGACCTGCATCGATGTTGATATCGCCGAAGTCGTTGACCACCACACCGATTCGAGTGCCAGGATGGCGTAGCAGGTGGTTGAGCAACGTCGTCTTGCCGGCTCCGAGATGACCAGTGAGCGCGATGACGGGTATCGCAGCAGCCAAGCCTCACCCTCCACATCGACATCCGGACATCCGGACATCCGGACATCCGATGCTAACCGGCGCAGCATGCACGGTCTGTCGCCTGGGCTTCGGCGCCGGATAGCCCGTGCCGCGCCCCGCGGCCCATACTTTCGCCACTGTTGCGGAATATGTTGTCGCGCAACCGGATGCGCCCGATCAGTCCCCGGGCGCCGACCAGTGCACCACCTTCATGGCGGTCATCTCGTCGAGAAGTTCGGGCCCGAAGCCGAAGCCCGTGCCGCTGGCACGGCGCGGCTCGGAGGCTCCGCCGGGCGCACCGCCGAAGACGGAGTTGACCTTCACCGTGCCCACCGGAAGGCTGCGCCACGCCTCCTGGGCATGCGCCATGCTCCCGGTGAGCACCGTGGCGGCCAGGCCGTAGCGATCATTGGCGGCTTCGGCCAGCGCCGCTGCGAAGTCCGGCACCACCCGCACCGGTGCGATCGGACCGAACGTTTCTTCGCGCATGACCAGCATTTCGGCTTTGCAGTCACTCAAGACCGTCGGCGGGTAGAACGAGCCTGGCCCGGGCTGCGGCTCGCCACCGACCAGGACGTGGGCCCCGGCGCGGGTGGCGTCTTCGACATGCGCGTGGACGTGTTCACGATGACGCTCGTCGACCAGCGGCCCGATGCGGTCCGCCCACGAGATCGCCTCGTCGATCAGTGCGTTGAGAAAAGCATCGGCGATCGATTGCACGACGTAGACCCGCTCGACCGAGACGCAGGTCTGTCCGGCGTTCGCGAAGGCGCCCAGCGCGGCCTGGCCGGCCGCCCAGGCCGGGTCCACGTCGGCGTCGACGATCAACGCGTCGTTTCCGCCATTCTCCAGCAGCGCCTTGGCGCCCCGTTCGGCACAGGCGCGCGCGATCTCCCGGCCGGTCGCACTGCTGCCCACGTGCGCGACGACGTCGACCAACTCCGCAGCCGCCAAGCGTTCCCCGACGGTCCCGTCGCCGTCCACAATCTCGAGTACGCCATCGGGCAGCCGGGCAGCCAGCAGTTCGGCGAAGCGCCGGCCTGTTTGCGGTGAGCGCTCGCTGGGCTTATGTACCACGGTGTTTCCAGCCACGAGGGCCGCGCCAAGCAGCCCGGCGGCCACGGCGACGGGATCGTTCCACGGCGTGATCACCGCGACCACGCCACGCGGTTGGGGAACCATCAGGTCCGTTGCGGACCATCCGCCTTGCAGGGCGTGGCCACGGTGGAGCGGCCCAAGCTGGGCGTACTGCAGCAGCGTGTCGATTCCGGCGTCCACGCCGCCGCGCGCGTCGCCGCGCAGCTTGCCGGTTTCCCGCTCGTTCAGTTCGGCGAGTTCGTCGGCGGCGGCGCGGACGTCATCGGCGGCGGCCGCTATCGCGGCGGCCCGTTCAGCCGGCGGCGTGCGCGCCCACCCGCCGGCCGCCGCCGCGGCGCGTCTGATCGCCTCATCACAGTCGGCAGGCTCGGTGATCGGCACCTGCGTGACGGTGTCACCGGTGCGCGGATCCAGGACGCTGATGATTTTGGTAAGGGCTGAGGCCACGACAGCGGATACCCTGTACCCGGCCCGACCAATCGGGCGCCCCGAAGCGGCCCTGGCCAGCGGCTTGAAGCCGCCTCGCGACAGATTCCCGGTCCTGTATGGTCAGCGTGTTCGCCGGCGCAAGGGATAGAGGGTCTCGATGGCAGATAGCCTCCCCGACAAGACCTTTACTTCACGACAGGTGGTGGATCCCGGCCTGCGCAAGGTGGCCCGATTCCTGCCTCGCGGATACGCCCTGCACCGCGGTCTCAAGGTCCAGCGGACGATCATGAACCTCTTCAGTAGCACGGGGCGGCTGCGGGACGTACCGGTCGCCACGGTCGACGAGCACGTCACCGTACGCCTGCATCGTCCGATCAACGCTCCCCACCGTGCGCCGGCACTGCTCTGGGTCCATGGCGGCGGCACCATCATGGGCCACGCCGCCCAGGACGACAAATACCTGCGCAAGCTGTCGCGCCGGACGGGCGTAGCGATCGCGGCCGTGGAGCACCGCTTGGCGCCCGAGCACCCGTACCCGATCCCGATTGAAGACTGCTACGCGGCGCTGCTGTGGCTCGCGCGCCAGCCGTGGGTGGATCCGGATCGGATCGCTGTCGGAGGGGCCAGCGCCGGCGGGCACTTCGCGGCGGCGCTGGCGCAACGGGCCCACGACCGCAACGACGTCAAACTCGCCTACCAGATGCTGGTGTATCCCATGCTGGATGATCGCACCGGCGTCAACGAGGCCGGCCAGCGGCGCATCATGTGGACGGCAACCGACAACCAAATGGCGTGGCGCTGGTACCTCAACGGCGCCGACCCCACACAGGCCGTCCCGGCTCGTCGAGACGATTTGTCCGGCCTGCCGCCGGCGTGGATCGGGGTCGGGACATTGGACCTCTTCTATGCGGAATGCCTGCAATACGCCCGGCGCCTGCGCGAGGCGGGTGTTCCCGTGCACGAAGAGATTGCCCCCGGCGCCTTTCACGCGTTCGACCAGATCGCGGACAAGGCGCCGGTGTCGGTGAACTTCTTCGCCAGTCAGTGCGATCACCTTCGCGGCGCCCTCGTCGCACCTCGCGCCTAGCCGCGGTCGTCGACAGCTCCCCTGCATCGACTGATATATCCCCCTTGTGCGGCAACGTGTTTCAACAGAAGGCGACGGGCCCACGGTTCGCCCCGCACGTCAGGCCAGCCCAGGAGGGAACGACGCCCGCCACGGGCCCGGATGCGCGGGACCCGAAATTCGCCGCCCGTTTTGACTGCAAAGTGTGCAGAATGTGCAACTATGGAGGCCGTGGTCGCCAACCAGATGGGCCTGCGTGAGCGCCGACGCCGCCAAACCAGCGCGGACATCCGCGACGCCGCGGTGCGCCTGACGGTGGAACGCGGATACGACAAGGTCACCATCGACGAGATCTGCGCCGAAGCCGGAATATCGACCCGCACCTTCTTCAACTACTTCCCCAACAAAGAGTCCGCGATCGCCTACGGCCCCTCGGACATCCCCCCCGAACTAGTGGCGGATTTCGTCGCTGCAGGCCCGGCCCCCTATTCGGTCGTCCTGGCCGAACTGATCGCCCTGGCCGCGCACCACCTTCGCGACGTGCCTCCGCGGCGCGAACACGCGGCCCACATGCTGGAACTCGCTAAGACCTCGCCGGCAGTGTTGGCCGCATTCCTCGCCGATCTCGAGCGGTTCCAGAATCACCTGACCGATGTGGTCGCCCGCCGCCAGGGCATGCGCCCGGACGACGAGATCGTCGCGTTGATCGCCGCGCTGGCCCTGACCGCGGTGCGCTCGGGCATCGAGCGCTGGTCGAAGGGCGAGGAGGCCGGTGACGACGACACGCCGATGCCGCACGTCGAGCGTGCCGCCGCGCTGGTCAACAGCATCTTCAACGAGTGATTTGAAACACTGAGAGCAATTGTTGCATGGTGTGCAACATATGCACAGTATGTACTATGCTCTCTTTGCGGTACTCGAGAACGCCTTCGCGTCACGAGGCGCGCGTCGCCGCTGGGGGCGGCGACCGGTGTTCTCGGGGTGCCGTTGCTCTGAGACCGTCGAACCTGGTGACCGTCGAAACCGTTGCGGTGCACCGTAAGTCGTTGCGCACAAACTGACCGCATCATGATCGGATGATGAGGAGGGAATCTCCCAGGTGCAGATATCGAAGGTTGTACGCAACGCGTGGTTGCCGCTGCTGATCGTCGCGGTCCTGGTGGTTGGCGGCTTCGCCGTGGCCCGGGTCAAGTCGTTCTTTGGAGCCCACGACACGGGCGTCATGACGAGCCCGCGGCTGGATGACTCCAAGCCCTTCAAGCCAAAGGTCGTCAAGTACGAGGTCTTCGGCTCGGCCCGCACCGCCAACGTGAATTACCTGGACCTGTCCTCTGATCCGAAGCGGGTCGACAATGCGACCTTGCCCTGGACGCTAGTGCTCAGCACGACCGCCCCCTCCGTCTTCCCGAACCTATCGGCGCAAAGCGACGGTGATTCCCTCGGTTGTCGCATCACCATCGACGACGAAGTCAAGGCCGAGAACATGACCGACCGCGTGCACGCCCTGACCTTCTGCTTGGTGAAATCCGCATGAGCGCACACGTTGACGACGCCCGCACCGACACCATCCCCGTGGCCCAAGAACCGGTGCGGGAAAAGATTCCGCGGATCATCCGGACGTTCGCCGTCCCCATCATCCTCGGCTGGATCGCGCTCATCGCGGTGCTCAACGTCGTCGTCCCCCAGTTGGACGAGGTCGGGAAGATGCGCTCGGTAGAGATGACCCCCGACGATGCGCAGTCGGTTGTCGCGACCAAGCGGATGGGCGCGATCTTCAACGAGTACAAGTCGAACAGCTCGGTCATGATCGTGCTCGAGGGCCAAAATCCCCTCGGCGCCGACGCCCACGCCTACTACGACCAGATGGTCAAGAAGCTCGACGCCGACACCAAACACGTTGAGCACGTGCAGGATATGTGGAGCGATCCACTGACCGGGGCGGGCGCGCAGAGCAACGACGGCAAGGCCGCCTACGTCCAGGTGTATCTGGCCGGTAACCAGGGCGAAGCCCTGGCCAACGAATCCGTCGAGTCGGTGCAAAACATCGTCAAGAGCTTGTCCCCGCCCAAAGGGGTGAAGGCCTACGTCACCGGGCCCGCCGCGCTGTCGGCCGACCAGCACACCGCCGGCGACCGCAGCCTGCAGCTCATCACCGCGGCAACGTTCACGGTCATCATCGGAATGCTGCTGCTGGTCTACCGGTCGGTCGTCACCGTGCTACTCACGTTGTTGATGGTGGTCTTCGAACTCTCGGCCGCCCGCGGGATGGTCGCATTCCTGGGCTATTACAAGATCATTGGGCTTTCGACGTTCGCCACCAACCTATTGGTCACGTTGGCGATCGCGGCCGCCACCGACTATGCGATCTTCTTGATCGGCCGATATCAGGAAGCCCGCGCCGTGGGTGAATCACGCGAGGACGCGTACTACACCATGTACAAGGGCACCGCACATGTGGTGCTCGGGTCGGGCCTGACCATCGCCGGCGCGACCTTCTGCCTGCACTTCACCAACCTTCCGTATTTCCAGACGCTGGGCATCCCGTTGGCCATCGGCATGGTTGTGGTCGTGGCGGCCGCGTTGACGCTCGGTCCGGCGGTGATTTCGGTGGCGACGCGTTTCCGCAAGACGCTCGAACCCAAGCGCACTCAACGGATTCGCGGTTGGCGCAAGATCGGCGCGCTCGTGGTCCGCTGGCCCGGGCCAATCCTGGTCCTGACGATCGGGATCGCCCTCGTCGGGTTGCTGACCTTGCCGGGGTACCGCACCAACTACAACGACCGCAACTACCTGCCCGCCGATCTCCCCGCGAACGAGGGTTACGCGGCGGCGGACCGGCACTTCTCGCAGGCGCGGATGAATCCTGAAGTGCTGATGATCGAAAGTGACCACGATCTGCGCAACTCCGCGGATTTCTTGGTCATCGACAAGATCGCCAAAACGGTCTTCCGGGTGCCGGGAATCGGCCGCGTGCAAGCCATCACGCGGCCCCAGGGCACGCCGATCGAGCACACCTCGATCCCGTTCCAGATCAGCATGCAGGGCGTCACCCAGCAGATGAACCAGAAGTATCAGGAAGACCAGATGGCCGACATGCTGCATCAGGCCGACATGATGCAGACGACCATCGACAGCATGGAAAAGATGTCGAGCATCACCGCGCAGATGGCCAACGACATGCACCAGATGGTCAAGAAGATGCACGACATGACCATCGACATCAACGAATTACGCCAGCACATGGCTGATTTCGAGGACTTCTTCCGGCCCATCCGCAGCTATCTCTATTGGGAACGGCACTGCTATGACATCCCGGTGTGCTGGTCGCTGAGATCCGTCTTCGACGGCCTCGACGGCATCGACATCATGACCGACGACATCGAGAGCCTGCTGCCGATCATGGATCATCTCGACACACTGATGCCTCAGATGGTGGCGCTGATGCCGTCGATGATCGAGAACATGAAGGCCATGAAAACGACGATGCTGACCATGTATGCGACCCAGAAGGGCCTCCAGGATCAGCAGAACGAGGCGCAGAAGAACTCGAATGCGATGGGCAAGGCGTTCGATGCCTCCAAGAACGACGACTCGTTCTACTTGCCGCCGGAGACCTTCAACAACGCCGAGTTCAAGAAGGGGATGAAGAACTTCATCTCCCCCGACGGCCATGCGGTGCGCTTCATCATCAGCCATGACGGCGATCCGATGTCCGCCGAAGGCATTTCGCACATCGGCGCCATCAAGAAGGCCGCCTATGAGGCGCTCAAGGGCACGCCGCTGGAGGGCTCGAAGATCTATCTGGCGGGCACGGCGTCGATCTACAAAGACCTCAGTGACGGCAACACCTATGACTTGTTGATCGCCGGGATCTCTTCGCTGTGCTTGATTTTCATCATCATGCTGCTCATCACCCGCGGCGTGGTGGCGTCGGCCGTCATCGTGGGCACCGTCCTGCTGTCGTTGGGCGCGTCGTTCGGCCTGTCGGTGTTGATCTGGCAGCACCTCATCGGCATCGAGCTGCACTGGATGGTGCTCGCGATGTCGGTCATCATCCTGCTTGCGGTGGGCGCGGACTACAACTTGTTGTTGGTGGCGCGGTTCAAGGAGGAGATCCACGCCGGTCTGAACACCGGGATCATCCGATCGATGGGCGGTACCGGCTCGGTCGTCACCTCGGCGGGCCTGGTGTTCGCCTTCACGATGATGACGATGGCGGTCAGCGAGCTGACGGTCATCGGTCAGGTCGGTACCACCATCGGACTGGGTCTGTTGTTCGACACCCTGATCGTCCGGTCGTTGATGACGCCGTCAATCGCGGCGCTGCTGGGCAAATGGTTCTGGTGGCCCCAACGTGTGCGGCAACGTCCGGTTCCGTCGCCATGGCCCAAGCCGAGTGACGAGAAGGCGCCCGAGGAGACCGAATCCCTCGCTCCGGCTAGGTAACCCAGTCCGGCTGCCCGGCGGTGTCGACCGCGGAGAAGTCCTTGTGGCCCAGGCCGGCGGTGGTGCCGCCGTCGACGACGAACTCCGAGCCGGTCGAATAGCTCGATTCGTCGCTGGCCAGGTAGACGACGAGGTTGGAGACTTCCTTGGGCTGGGCAATGCGGCCCAGCGCGGTCTGGAAGATGTCCTCGGGGACCCACTCGGTCATCGGGGTTTTGATGAGCCCGGGGTGGATCGAGTTCACCCGAATTCCGCTGGGCCCCAACTCCAAAGCCGCCGACTTGGTCAGCCCCCGGACGGCGAATTTGGTGGCGGTGTACCCGTGGCAGGCGATGGTGCCGGCGATCCCCTCGATGGAGGAGATGTTGATGATCGATCCCCGTCCGGCTTCTTTCATCGGCTTCACTACGGCGCGGATGCCCAGGAACACGCCTGTCAGGTTGATGTCGAGGATGCGCTGCCACTCCGAGAGCGCGTAGTCCTCGAAGGTGCCGATGTTGATGATGCCCGCGTTGTTGACGAGGATGTCGATGCCGCCGAACTCGCTGAGGGCGGTGGCTACCGCGGCGTCCCAATCCTCGGGCTTCGTCACGTCGAGGTGCAGGTAGCGGGCCGGGTCACCGACCTCGGCGGCGACGGCCTTGCCCTCCTCATCGAGGATGTCACCGAAGACCACCTTGGCCCCCTCGGACACCAGCGTCCGCACGTGCGAGGCGCCCATTCCCCGCGCACCCCCGCTGATGAGCGCGACCTTCCCGGCTAACCGTTCTGCCACTGCCATTCTCCTGTCGTGTCCGTAGTGCTAAGCACCATACGTACCGCAGGTGGTGTATGGCCAGAGCCGGAATTACTCCACGACGTCGAAGACCGCCGCGGCGGAGGTGACGGCCTTATCCGCGTTGCCCTCGTCGTGCAGCAGCATCCGCACGCCGACGCGTCCCGACCCGCCCGCGTGCGCGGTGCCCTCGACGCGGAACGGACCCACCTTGCCGCGCGACATGAACATGACGTGCCAGCTGACCACCTGCAGCCTTCGCGTTCCGGCGACGCCGGCGGCAAGATCGATCGCCGCGGTTTCGAGGACGACGTGCTGCGGGCCGATGTGCAGCGCGGCGTCCGGGGAAGCCAGTTCGGTACTGAGCTCGGGCAGCACCCAGTGGCCGTCACCGCGCCTGCTCGCGCCGAACGCCTGCCACAGCGGCGGCAGGTCCGGCGAATCCTCGACCACCAGCTCCGTACCCGAAACATCCATCCGGTCCAGACCTTCCGGCGGGATGCCGATGATCGCCCCCTGCCCCTCGTTGAAAGCGATCACCCGATCCGGGTTGTCGGCGTCGACGATCTTGCATCGCCCGTAGCCCATAGTGCGGCCCTGGTGCACGATGCCTGACTCGACGATCTCGACCCGGCTGACGTCGTAGCCGGGGTCGACGATCTGCACCGACGCGATGACCGGGTTGGGCACCGCGACCATGTCGGTCTGGCATCCCTCCGGGGAGGAAATGGCCAACGGCGCCACCATGATTCCCCCGGCCTCGTTGCGCATGTCGCGGCGGATAATGACGGTGTCGTCGACCTCCCCAAGGTCCATCGAGGAGTGCTTGCGACCGATGTAGCGGTAGCTGAGCAGGCCGGTCCAGCGCCGGTACAGCTCGTCGCGGTAGGCGTCCGAATCTCCCGCCAACTCCCGGATGTCACGAAGTCGATCGCCCAATTCCGGCCTCCTTCAGGCTTTTCCGTGCCGCACCTGGTTGAACGGCACGCCGCGGTCGGCGGCGTACTCGCGCGGGAAGTTCAGCACCCGCTCGCCGATCACGTTGCGCGCCATCTCCGTGGTCCCGCCGCCGATGCTGGCGATCTGACGGCCCAGGTAGCGGGTGCCGATGTCGAGCAGCCCCGCCTCGTCGTCGACCACGGCCGCCGGCCCGGCGACAGCCAATGCGGTGTCGTTTTCGACGTCGTGCACTTCGGCCATGGACAGCCGGATGATCGATCCCGCGGCGGGTGGCAGGGATCCCTTCGTCACGGCGTGGAAGACATGCTCGCTGAGGTGTCGGTGCACGGCGCGATGGACCAGGGCCCTACCCACCATCTCGCGAACTCGTTCGCTGCCGAATTGGCTCGTCTTGTCCACCAGGGACAGCAGGTCCACCGAAATGTCCTCAGCTTCAGCTATTCCCGGCCCGCTGGTGTACTCCGAACCGTCGCCCATGCTCCGACGTTCGTGGTACAGCTGGCGCGAGGCCACCTCCCATCCCTTCCCCGGCTCCCCCACTACGGCATCGTCACCGACATCGACGTCGTCGAAGAACTCCTCGCAGAACTCGACGGAGCCGTTCACCTGCTTGATGCGGTTGATCGTGACCCCGGGGTGCCGAAGCGGCACCAGAAACATCGTCAGCCCTTCGTGCTTGGGGACGCTCCAGTCGGTGCGGGCCAGGCACAGGCCGTAGTCGGCGGCGAACGCCCACGTGCTCCACGTCTTAGCGCCGTTGAGAATCCATCGCCCATCCCGGCGTTCGGCGCGAGTGAGGACGCCCGCAAGGTCCGATCCCCCGCTGGGTTCCGACAGCAGCTGCACCAGCACTTCGTCGCCGCGCAGCGCAGCCGCGATGTGCGTGCGCTTCTGCTCCTCGCTGCACGTGTCGAGGATCGTCGCGCAGCAGATGGCGAAGGACGGAACGTTGAGCATGAGCGGCGTCTCGTAGGCGAGGGCCTCGGCGTCGAACGCCTTCTTGTACTCGTAGCCCAGGCCGAGCCCGCCGTACTCGCGCGGGAAGCAGATGCCGGCGAATCCCCCGTCGTACAGCTTCTTCTGCAGTTCGCGGGCGCGCTGCCAGGAGGACAGTTCGTCGCGCTGCAGGACCATCGCGTCGCCGGAATCCAGCCGCGGGAGGTTGTCGGCCAGCCAGGCCTTCGCCCGGCGCCGAAAGTCTTCGACCGACTCGGACGTCACCGGATGGCCTCCCACTCGAGCCTCGACCTTGTGCTGGGCGACTGTACAGCACCGCTTCCGCGGCTGTACAGGTTTGCGCCCTACGACCGGTTCAGCTCCACCGCGGAGCGAATCAGCGCCTTCAATGCCTCTTCATCGACGGTGTCGCCCTCAGTGAAGTCAATCGCCCGCCGGGTGTTGCCGTCGAGACTGGAGTTGAACAGACCCGAGGGATCCTTGAGCGAGGCGCCCTTGGCGAAGGTCATCTTCACGACCTTCTTGTAGGTCTCGCCCGTACAGATCATTCCGTCGTGATACCAGACCGGAACACCCCGCCACTTCCACTCCTCGACCACGTCTGGGTCGGCGTCCTTGATGAGTTGCCTGATGCGGGCCAGCATCTCGCCGCGCCAATCCCCTAGTTCCTTGATCCTGGCGTCGATCAGCTCTGCGGGAGATTTGTCCTGGGAGTTGGCCATTGTGGCTCGCCCTTCCGATGTTGTCGCTCGACCGCCCCGTGCCCGACGCCGGGGGCGGAGGCCCGTAGTCTGCAGTACTCAGCATGACCGATACCCATCCCTTCGACGATGCCGTCCGGCTGGAGACCGTCGACACCCACACCAGGCGCGGGCGCACCCATCCGGAATGGGCCAACATGGTCGGCCCCTTTGGCGGGATCTCCGCCGCCGTGATTCTGCACGCCATCGAGTCAAACCCCGATCGCATCGGCGAGCCGCTGGCGCTCACCGTCAATTACGCCGCCCCCATCGCCGACGGCGACTTCGACGTCTCGCTGCGGACCGCGCGCACCAATCGCTCCAACCAGCACTGGATCGCCGAACTCAGCCAAGACGGTGACGTCAAGACCACGGCGACCGCGTTGTTCGCTATCCGCCGCGACAGTTGGGCCGACACCGAAAGCCGCCCACCGAGCGCGCCCGACCCTGAGCGGCTGCCCGCCACCGATCCGGGCCTCGTTCGCTGGACGAGCCTCTATGACATGCGGTTCGCCGAAGGCCCCATGCCCGGCAAAGGCGGGCAGCCGAGCCCCTCGTCGACGACCACCGTGTGGGTGCGCGACGCCGCGCGGCGCCCCGTCGACTATCCGGCACTGGCCGCGCTGTGCGACATCTTCTACCCGCGGGTGTTCCTGCGGCGCGGCGGCTTCGTCCCGTCGGGGACGATCTCGCTGACGACGTACTTCCACGCCGATCAGCACCAACTCGCCCGCTCTGGAAGTGACTTCGTCCTGTGCACCGCGCACGCCAACCGCTTCACCCGCGGGTACTTCGACCAGAGCGCACAGGTGTGGACGCGAGACGGCGCCCTGCTGGCCACCACCCATCAGGTCGTCTACTTCAAAGGTTGAGAGGTTTACACTTCGCCAGTGAAACGTCACGCCGGGACACAGAGGGACAGAATCGAGCCGCAATGACCGAGCGCGCGGAGGACGTGGTGGCCGAGGCGGACACCGCCACCCTGCTGGCCATCGAATCCATCAAGCAGCTCAAGGCCCGCTATTGCCGGAACCTCGACACCAAGGACTGGGCGGCTTGGCGCACCGTCTTCACCGACGACTTCGTCAGCGACACGGCCGAAGCCGGCGGCAAGGTGGTCGAGGGCGCGGACGAATTCGTGGCGTTCACACGCAAGGCGCTCGGGCGGCCGGCGCAGGCCACCGCGCACCAGGTGCATGCCCCCGAAATCGCACTCACGTCGGCGACGACCGCGCGTGGAGTGTGGGCCCTGCAGGACGTCGTCCGGTTCGGACCCGGGGTGACGTTGTTTGGCTACGGGCACTACCACGAGACCTACGAGAAGATCGGCGGACAGTGGTTCATCAAGAGCTCCAAGCTGACTCGGCTGCGAGAGGATATCGTCACCCCCGTGTTTTCGCTCTACGTCTCCGACCGAATCCGCCGCGCGATCGGCAGAGCCGCCGACCGACTGATGGGACAGTGATAACGCCATGACCGCCTCTACCGTTTTGGTCACCGGTGCGTTCGGACAAGTCGGCAAGCGTTGCACGCGGATCCTGCTCGAGCGGGGACGCACCGTCGTCGCGATGGACCTGCGCAACGACAACACCGTCGCCGTCGATCGCGAGCTGGCCGCCGGCAGGTACCCCGGCACGCTGATTCCGGCCTACACCGACCTGCTGGACGCAGAGGCGGTGCGTGATCTCGTCGTGTCCCATCGGCCCGAGGCGGTCGTTCACCTCGCCGCGATCGTGTCCCCGCTCTCGTATCGCAGGCCGGCGCTGGCCCGCAAGGTGAACGTCGGTGGCACCGAGAATCTCTTGGCCGCCTGCGCCGCACTCCCCCGCCCGCCCCTCTTCCTGATGGCCTCCAGCGCCGCGGTGTACGGATCGCGCAACCCCTACCGCCAGCCGGAGCGGATCACCCCGGACACGCCGGTGAACCCGATCGATCAATACGGTCAGGACAAAGTGCTCGCCGAGGCGGCGATCCGCGCCAGCGGCCTGCCGTACGCGCTCTTTCGCCTGGGCGGGGTCATCTCGCCGGACACGCACACGACGGTCAACGGCGACTCCCTGCTCCTGATGCGGTCGATGCCAGGCGACAACCGCATGCACGCGGTGGATGCCCGAGACGTGGCGCTGGCTTTCGCCAACGGTGTCGATCGGGAAGCGACCATCGCGGGCAAGGTGATACTGATCGGCGGCAACGAGTCGTACGTGCTCACGCAGCGCGAGCTCGAGGACGGCCTGATGGAAGCCGTCGGCCTGGGTGGGCTCGGGCCGTCGGCCAGCCTGCCCGGCGATCCTGCCGACGACCGCGGCTGGAGCTTCACCGGCTGGTACGACACCACCGAAGCGCAGGCGTTGCTCGACTTTCAGGAGCACGACTGGTCCCAAACCCTGGAATGGATCGCCGAGACACAGGGCCGCACGCGGACCGTGGTGCGACTGCTGAGCCCGATCTTGCGCCCGGTCTTGCGTGCGGTCCTGATGGTGCAGCGCCGGCTCGAGGGACGCGGCCCGTACGCCGACCCGTGGACGCTGATTGAAAAGCACTACGGCACGGCGGCGCTCGCCACCGCGGACTAGTTCCGGGAGTTGCTGCGCCACAACATGACTCGCACGCCCGCGCCCGTCAGCGGTCGATCCATCCCATCTGCGCTTCGGCGTGGTGACCACCCTGGGCCGGGGTGAGTCGGTCGAGCCGGGACAGCTGGTCGGGCGTCAGTTCGACCGCGTCTGCACCGAGGTTCTCCTCGAGTCGCGACACGCGCCTCGTTCCCGGAATCGGGACGATGTCGGGGCCTCTCGCCAACAGCCAGGCAAGGGCAACCTGAGCGGGAGTGGCGCCGACGTCGGCGCTGATGCTCCGCAGCTCGTCCGCGCTCTTCAGGTTGTGCTGGAAGTTCTCGTCGAAGAACCGCGGATTGGTCTTGCGGTAGTCGCCGTCGGGCAGCCCCTCGGTGGACCGAATGGCACCGGTGAGGAAGCCGCGGCCCAACGGTGAGTAGGCGACGAACCCGATCCCCAGTTCGCGCAGCAGCGGTAATATCGCCTCTTCCTGGTCGCGGGTCCAAAGCGAATACTCCGATTGCACGGCGGTGATGGGATGCACCGCGTGAGCGCGCCGGATCGTGTTCACGCCGACCTCCGAGAGGCCGATGTGCCCGATCTTTCCGGCATCGACCAACTCCGCCAGGGCACCGACCGTGTCTTCGATCGGAGTCTCGCGGTCGAGGCGGTGCTGATAGAAGAGATCGATGTGATCGGTGCCCAGCCTTTGCAGCGAACCGTCCACCGCGATGCGGATGTTGGCCGGGCTACTGTCCGGGCCGCTGCGTCCGGTGTGGGATATGAGGCCGAACTTGGTGGCCAGCACGACCTGATCGCGCCGGCCCTGCAGGGCACGCGCGAGCAGTTCTTCGTTGACGTACGGGCCGTACACCTCGGCGGTGTCGATCAGCGTGACGCCCAGGTCGATGGCGCGATGAACGGTGCGGATCGACTCCGCGTCGTCGCTGCCGGCGCCCGCGTAGGCCACGGACATGCCCATCGCGCCCAGGCCCAGGCGGCCGACCTCCAGATTGGCGAGCCGAGCTTGCTTCATGGAGTCATTGTGCGCGCGGGGACTTCACGCCATGGGGCGGGTACCGTTGCGCGAGTGCACCGCATCGATTTTGCCGCGATCCGATGGACGACGTAGAAACCGCGCGACCGGCCCGCAATCTGGCGGTGGACTGCTACCGCGCGTCGGGTGTGGTTCTCATCGTGCTGGGCCACTGGCTTGCCGGTTCGGTGACCTACCACGACGGGCAATTCGGTCGCGAGAACCCGCTGCTCGACATGCCGTGGACGCAATGGCTGACCTGGATCTTCCAGGCGGTGCCGGTGTTCTTCTTCGTCGCCGGTTACGCCGGTGCGGTGTCATGGTCGCACCGCCGCGACGCCGACAGTTTCTCGCGCCAGGACTGGATTCGGCACCGACTGGCTCGGGTACTGGGACCTACGGCGGTCTATGTCGCGCTGGTGTCGGTCGTCGTGGTGGTACTGCAGGCTCGGCACGTGCCGGGCACGGTGATGGAATACGCGGGTTGGGCCGTTGCCATGCACCTGTGGTTTCTCGCCGTGTACGTGCTGGTGGTGTCTCTGACACCGATTGCCGTTGCCGCGCATCGGCGTTGGGGACTCAAGGCGCCGGCGGTCCTGGCCGCGGGCGTCGTGTTGGTCGATGCCGTCTCGCTGGCGGGCCATGTCCCCTATGTCGGCTCGCTGAACTACCTACTGTGCTGGGGCCTGCTCTACCAGCTTGGGATCGCTTGGCACGGTGGGCTGTTGGCCGGCCGCAGACCGGTGCTACTGGCCGCCGCTTCGGCCGTCATTCTGGCGCTGCTTATCCGGGTGGGACCGTATCCGGTCAGCATGATCGGCGTTCCGGGCGAGGCGATCGAGAACACCTCACCCCCGACGGTGGCGATGATGGCGTTCGCCTGCACGCAAGCGGGGCTGGCCATGGCGCTCGCGGCGACACTCGACCGGGTCCTGCATCACCGCCCGGTGCAGCGCGTGCTGTCCACCGCCAATGCCAACGTGATGGCCCTCTACCTGTGGCACATGATTCCGGTCGTCATCGTCGCGATCGTCGCTTATCCGGCCGGGTTGATACCGCAACCCCACGAGGGTTCGGTGGCGTGGTGGCTGGTCCGGCTGGAGTGGATCACGATCCTCAGCGTGGTGACAGCGGTCGAGTTGCTGCTGCTCTGGTGGCAGCGGCGGTTCTTCGCGGTTCCGCTGCCCACCTTCGGCCTCCCGCTCCCCGATCGCTTGGCCGAGGCGACCATGCTGATCGGCGCCCTCCTGGCCGCCGTTGGATTGCACTTATTGGCGCAGGGCGGCTTCGCGCCGGACGGGCGTTACTCGTGGCCGACCGCCGCCTTGTTCGCCGCCGGGGTGGTGTTGGTAGCGGCGCGCCCCAGAACCCCGTCCCGCGTTATCGGCCGGAGGCCGCAGCGGCGCCCGAGCGCTTAGCTGCGGCCGGCAGCACGTGGTCGGCCAGTTTGTCGGTGGACAAGCACAGCGAGCAGACATGCGCGTCGTGCGTCTCGCACGACACTACGTCCGGACGCTCGTAAACGTGATGGCAGACATGGCATTTCAATTGCACGGCCGACGGGTTGCCGTATTCGTCGTACATGGGCAAGTCGATGCCGTCGTGGGTGCGGCGCAGGTAGTACTTGCCCTTCGTCGCGATCGCCAGGATCGGCGGCATGACCAACGCGATGACGATCGCCACCAACGGCGAGTACGGCCGCAGCGCCGGGCCGAGGCCACCGAAGAAGGCGATGATCGACAGTCCCGCGGCCAACAGCATCGACCCGAAGCCCACGGGGTTGATGGCGTACAGCATGCCGCGGCGGAACTCCGGCGCCTTCGGTGACAACTTGAGCAGGTACTTGTTGAAGACGATGTCCGACGCCACGGCCAACACCCACGCCATACCGCAGTTCGCGTAGAACCCCAAGATCGTGTTCAGCACTGCGAACATGTCGGCTTCCATCATGATGAGCGCGATGACGAGGTTGACGGCCAGGAAGACCACGCGCCCGGGGTAATGCTTGGTGACGCGGGTGAACGAGTTGGTCCACGCCAGCGAGCCCGAGTATGCGTTCGTCACATTGATCTTGATCTGACTGAGCACCACCAGGACCACCGCAAGCGTCAGGGCGAGCCAGCCCGGCATGAAGTTGCGGTAGATCAACAGGAATTGATGCACCGGCTGGTTGGCCACCGACGTGGACCCCGCAACACGGGAGATCAGATAGATCGCCAGGAACAGGCCGATGATTTGTTTGATCGCTCCGAACACGACCCAGCCGGGGCCCGCGAGCAACATCCAGGTCCACCAGCTGCGCGAATTCGCCGGGGTCCGTGGCGGCATGAAACGCAGGTAGTCGATCTGCTCGGCGATCTGGGCGATCAGGGAGAGGCACACCCCCGCCGCCAACAGACTCGAGCCGACGTTGACCGCGCCGTCACCGCCGCGGCCGCCGTAACCGAAGAACTGGTGAATTGAGTCCGGATGGCGCACCACGAGGTAGACGAACGGAACCACCATCAGGATCAACCACAGCGGCGTGGTCCAAAGTTGGAGCTGTGAAAGGACTTTCATGCCGTAGATGACCAACGGAAAGATGATAAGCGTCGAACAGGCATAGCCGACCCAGAGCGGGATATGCAAACCCAGCTTGAGGCCCTGCGCCATGATGGAACCCTCGAGCGCGAAGAAGATGAAGGTGAAGGTCGCGAAGATCACGTTGGTGACCACCGAGCCGTAGTAGCCGAAACCGCTGCCCCGAGTGATCAGGTCCAGGTCGAGGTTGTAGCGCGCCGCGTAATAGGCCAGCGGCAATCCGGTCGCGAAGATCACCACGGCGAAAATCCCAATGCCGCACAACGCGTTGCCGGTGCCGTATGAGGTGCCGACGTTGGCGCCGATCGCAAAGTCGGCCAAGTACGCGATGCCGCCGAGAGCCGAGATGCCAACTACCGCCGTCGACCACCGCCGATAACTGCGTGGCGCGAACCGCAGGGTGTAGTCCTCGAGCGTCTCCTTCGCGGCCGCCACGGTGTCCAGGTCCACCGCGGCCGCGGACCCATTGACGTCTGACTCGGTTTCCTGCGTCATCCCCACCCTCCCTGGCGCGAAAGTCCCGCCGAAGATAGCGGACCCTGGTTGCGACAAAGTGAAGCCGGGGTCCTGCGGAGACGCGTCACCGTGGCCGCCCGACATGCCCTCGAATTGGGGTCTCTGCGGGTAAGCGACTTACGGCCCCTCGAGAGGGGCCGTAGTGCCCTGGTCGGGGTCGTATTCCGGGGAGAAACGTTTCCCGCAAGCCTCGGATTAGTTGAGCAGTTGAGCCTAGGCTAGAAGGAGACACCCGCGCCAAGGGAGTACACAGATGTCACACGCCACTCTCCACACCAGCCAGGTCCCTCAGCAGCGCGCACAAGATGCCGAGCTATTGAGGGAGTCCGGAGTGCACAAGCTCGTCGTCGCCGACCGCGACGGCAACTGCTTAGCATTCCTATTGGCCTGGGATAGATTCGACTACGACGCAGAGACGGACACCTATGTGTGTGTCGTCGACAGCGACGGCAGAGAGCTGATGACTGTGTACACCACCGGTGAGATCAAACCGGCCGCAAAAGCCAACACGTATGTAGTAACCGCGCCGGATAGGTTCGATGGCCCCAGGGCACTGTAAGCCCGCCGAACCGACAGACCGAGCTCGGAGCAGGTCTCTGCCGGGCCATTTCTCATAACAGGTTGCAGGACTTGTCAACCTGATCGCCAGCGGCGCCAACCGGCGCGACGGCTGCCGGCCGCGCCGAAGCATGTCTGCGTCCGGTGGCGCAGCTTGATGGGATCTTGACATCCAGACGCTTATGATAGACCGTTCGTACGGTTAGTTTGAGCCGAAGGGTGGACGATGCCCCGACCTGGTAGGCGTGGCGAGATCTTCGACGCGTTTGTGCGCTATGTCGCCGAACGCGGCTACGACAGAACGAATATGGGCGACATCGCCGATGAGCTTGGCATGTCGAAGGGGACCATCGTTTACCACTTCGGAACCAAAGCACAGATGTTGCGCGAGCTTGAAGAAACGCACCTCGCCCGCCAACTCGAAGCGCTACAGATGGCATGGGCTCGACTTGCCACACCCCAAGAGCGCATCGCCGCAATCATTTACGCCTCCGCACTGCTACAAGTGGTCGCCCGCGACGCGACGGTAGCAAGCCAGCGCGAGGTGGTTCAGCTGTCCGATGACCCGGCCATGCGGCACGCTCGCAAGTTGCGCCAACAGTTGCGGACCCTAGCGATTGAAGAGATCCGCAGCGGAATAGAGAGCGGTGTATTCCGAAGCGTCGACGTCGAACTGGCGGCACTGCAGCTGTGGGGGTCGCTGCAATGGATGTGGGTGTGGTTCGATCCCGCAGATTCTCTGACACCCGAACACGTCGGGGCCGCTTTTGTCGATGTGTTCCTCGGCGGTCTCCTACTCGACCGCCTGGGGCTCAGCAAGTGGGCGAATCCGTCCGCGGACGTCATCACGGTCGTGCGCGAATGCCTTGCCTCGGTCAAAGGTCCGACGGACTGACCGTATAACCGCGAATACCCTGCGCGGGGCGGGTTTTGGTGCACCCCTTCGCCTTTGATGTGCCCGGCCGCCCTTAGCCGGCGATTGTCGAGCGCTCGATCCACGAAGACCACTACTGTACGGCCGGTCGGTTTCATACCTAGAACCCATTTGGGCCACTGCCGCAGGGAATGAGCGCCAGTTCCCAGGTAAACGCTCAAATAGCCTGTTAAAACCCGAGATAATCCAAGCAGCGAGCGATGGCGTGACGGATGTTTCCCTAGCGCGGCCTTCGCCGGCCACCGAAACTATTGACCGACCGTACGGTCTAGTGCCATAGTGGTGCGTGGCGCAACCGAGGGTGGCATGGAGCCGAAGGGTGGGGTCGCAGAGTGTCGATCGGGAGGATCACCTGGAAGACTGGCGTCCGGAATCAAGTGACGAGCCGTGCCGAGAATGGCACCGAACGGCGTTGCACCAAGACTTACGGCAGCGCTGTCAGAATTGCTCGTCCAACCGATTCCATTCGAAATATCCTGCAGTGAACCGCTTTTCGCCGTTCAGCAGCTCGACGATCCAGCCTGCGAATCGCAGTCACCATCCCCGGCCGACGACCATGTGTCGATCGCTTGACGCAGTTCGGATGTCGCGACTTGTTGCCCGGTCACATCTGGGGCGGCGCCGGTGACCACGTCGCACTCGGTCGCCAGCAGGGTGGGCAGCAGGATTCGCCCGGGCACGGAAGTGGCCGGCGGGTTCTTCCGCATGTGCGTGCTGACCGGAAAAGCCCTGCGGCAGCCGTTCGAGTGGCGCGAGTTCATCTGGAATGGCTGGTTTCTCATGCGGGTATCGCTGCTGCCCACCATCGCGGTGTCCATCCCGGAAACCGTGCTGCTCATCTTCACGCTCAACCTTCTGCTCGCCGAGATCGGCGCCGCCGACGTCTCCGGCGCCGGTGCCGCGATCGGCGCGGTCACCCAGCTCGGCCCGATCGTGACGGTCCTGGTCGTCGCCGGCGCGGGCGGCACCGCGATCTGCGCCGACCTCGGCGCGCGCACCATCCGCGAGGAGATCGATGCCCTCGAGGTGCTCGGCATCGACCCGATCCACCGGCTGGTGGTTCCCCGCGTCGTCGCCTCGACGATCGTCGCGGTGCTGCTCAACGGCCTCGTGGTCGCCGTCGGCCTGGGCGGCGGCTACCTGTTCAGCGTCTACCTGCAGAACGTCTCGAGCGGTGCCTACCTCTCCACCTTGACGGCGCTCACCGGTCTCCCCGAGGTGGTGATCGCGTTTGTCAAGGCCGCGACGTTCGGGCTGATCGCCGGGCTGGTCGGCTGTTATCGAGGGCTGATCGTGCGCGGCGGATCCAAGGGCCTGGGCACTGCCGTCAACGAGACGGTGGTGCTGTGCTTCATCGCGCTTTTCGCGGTCAACGCGGCACTGACGACCATCGGCGTCCGGTTCGGGACAGGCCGCTGAGATGGCCACGGTTGCAGCACTACGCGTCCGCTTCCCGCGGACGTCCGCTCTGGTCGTTCGATACGGGGATGTCCCGTCTCGGCCACTGCTCGAGATCGGGCAGATGGTCTGGTTCGCGATGGCCGCGGTCGGGCAGATCCCCTTCGCTATGCATCGCTACCGCAGAGAGCTGCTGCGCATGGTTGCCCAGATGGGGATGGGCACCGGCGCGATGGCCGTGGTCGGTGGCACCGCGGCCATCGTCGGCTTCATCACCCTGTCCGCGGGCTCGCTGGTCGCCATCCAGGGCTACGCGACGCTGGGCAATATCGGTGTCGAGGCCTTCACCGGCTTTTTGGCCGCACTGGTCAATGTGCGATTTGTCGCGCCGGTCGCCGCCGGCCAGGCGCTGGCCGCCACGGTCGGCGCCGGCGCCACCGCCGAACTGGGCGCCATGCGCATCAGCGAGGAGATCGACGCGCTCGAAGTGATGAGCATCCGGTCGGTCGCCTATCTGGCCTCCACCCGCGTAGTGGCGGGCCTGATCGTCATCATCCCGCTCTACGGGCTGGCGATGACCATGGCTTTCCTGTCCCAGCAGGTCACCACGGTTTTGCTCTACGGGCAGTCAATCGGCACCTACAACCACTACTTCCACACGTTCCTGCGCCTCAACGACGTGGGCTGGTCATTCGCGGAGGTGATCCTGGTTGCGGTGGTCGTGATGACCACCCACTGCTACTACGGCTACACCGCCACCGGCGGGCCGGTCGGTGTCGGTGAAGCGG
>NZ_LZKH01000075.1:0-57423 GCF_001672745.1 Mycobacterium sp. E1386 | reverse complement strand
TCGTCGGCCGGGTGCGACTTTCCGGCGACGATCAGCTGAATCGGCCTGTCCTCATCGAGCAGCAGGCGTTCGAGCCGCTCCGGGTCGCGCAGCATCAGCGTCAGCCGCTTGTACGTGGGCACCCGCCGGGCGAACCCAATGGTAAGCACGTTCGGCTCGAACGCCTGCTGCTCGATGAGGACAGGCCGATTCAGCTGATCGTCGCCGGAAAGTCGCACCCGGCCGACGACGGGGGGAAGGCGTTGATCCAGCAGGTGGTGCGCTTCGCCGACCGGCCGGCGGTACGCCACCGCATCGCGTTCTTGCCCGACTACGACATGTCCATGGCCCGGCACTTGTACTGGGGTTGCGACGTTTGGCTGAACAACCCCCTGCGGCCGCTGGAGGCCTGCGGCACCTCCGGGATGAAGAGCGCGCTCAACGGTGGGCTGAACCTGTCCATCCGCGATGGTTGGTGGGACGAGTGGTACGACGGCGAAAACGGTTGGGAGATACCGTCTGCCGACGGTGTGGCCGACGAGGCTCGCCGGGACGACCTGGAGGCCAGCGCGCTCTACGACCTGCTGGAGCAGGCCGTGGCGCCCAAGTTCTACGAGCGTGACGAACACGGGGTGCCGCCACGCTGGATCGAGATGGTGCGGCACACACTGCAGACACTCGGCCCGAAGGTGCTGGCCTCGCGCATGGTGCGCGACTACGTCGAGCAGTACTACACGCACGCCGCGCAGTCGCTGCGCAGGACCGTCGGGCCCGCCGAGGACGGTGCGGACGGCGCTGAGTTCGGCGCGGCACGCGAGGTGGCCGACTACCGTCGGCGCGCCGAGGAGGCCTGGCCCAAGATCATCATCACCGATGTGGACAGCACCGGGCTGCCGGATACGCCGGTGCTCGGCTCCAAGCTGACCCTGACCGCCACCGTGGCGTTGGACGGGCTCGCGCCGGACGAAGTCACGGTCCAAGCGGTGGTGGGTAGGGTCGACGGCAGCGACGCGCTGCTGGATCCGGTCACCGTTGAGATGTCGTATACCGGGACCGCCGAGGGCGGCAATCAGGTGTTCTCGACGACGCTGTCGTTACCGCTGGCCGGGGCGGTCGGGTACACCGTTCGCGTGCTGCCCCGCCACCCGATGCTTTCCTCCAGCACCGAGCTGGGTCTGGTCACCCTGGCCCGCTGACATCACGCGGGAAGGCCCTCCGACGCGGTGCGCAGCCGCTCGAGCGCGGCGCGGACCTGCGCCGGATTGGTGGTCTGCCAGAACGGCGGCAGCGAGGCACTCAGGTAGCCGCCGTAGCCGGCGGTGACCATCCGCGAGTCCAGCAACGCGACCACACCGCGGTCGGTGATGCGGCGCAACAGCCGACCCGAGCCTTGCGCCAGCAGCAACGCGGCGTGGCTGGCGGCGACCGCCATGAAGCCATTGCCGCCACGCGCGGCCACCGCTCGCTGGCGGGCGCCCAGCAGCGGGTCGTCCGGCCGCGGAAACGGGATGCGATCGATGAGCACCAGGGACAGGGACGGCCCCGGAACGTCGACGCCCTGCCACAGCGACAGCGTGCCGAACAACGAGGTCCGTTCGTCGGCGCTGAACTGTTCCACCAGCGCGGAGGTGCTGTCGTCACCCTGACACAGCACCGGCGTCGATAACCGTTGGCGCATGGCCTCGGCGGCGGCCCGCGCGGCGCGCATCGATGAGAACAACCCCAGGGTCCGCCCGCCGACCGCGGTGATGAGCTCTTCGATTTCGGTGAGCTGCTCGGCCGACCCGGTGCCGTCCCGGCCAGGAGGCGGCAGGTGGGCGGCGACGTAGAGGATTCCTGCCTTGGCGTGCTCGAACGGTGAGCCGACGTCGACGCCCCGCCAGGGCACCTCGGCATCGGCGCCGGTCAGCCCCCACGCCGCGGCCATCGCGTCGAACGACCCGCCGATTGTCAGGGTCGCCGAGGTCAACACGGTAGTGGAACGGGAGAACACCCGGTCGCGCAGCAGGCCCGCGACCGACAGGGGTGCCACCCGCAACACCGGGCGCAACGCCCCCCTGTTGTCCTCGTGATCCAGCCACACCACCTCGGTGCGATCCGGAATGGCGGGGGCGAACGACGACAGGACCCGTGAGGCGGTATCGGATATCTCGCTCAGGGCGGCTATCGCTTCGGCGCGCGCGGCGGCCGCCTTCGCGTCGCTCGTGGTGTCGATCGCCGAGCGTGCCGCGCCGGCCGCGTCGCGCAGGGCGGTCACGTACGTCGCCAGCTCCTCGTCGAGGCGATCGATGCGGCCCGGCGTGCCCTCGTGGATCGCCGCGGCGAAGTTGGCGGTCGCCGCCTCCAGCCGCTGCGTCAGCTCGGGATTCACCAACCGGGCGATCCGTCGCGCCGCGACGCCGAGGGCGGCCGGCGTCAGCTCCGCGGTCGCCACCGACGTCACCCGGTCGACCAACTCGTGGGCCTCGTCGACAACCAGCAGCGCGTGTTCGGGCAGTACCGCGGATTCGGCGACGGCGTCGATGGCGAGCAGCGCATGGTTGGTGACCACGATGTCGGCGGCGCCGGCCCGGCCGCGCGCCCGTTCGGAGAAGCATTCGGAGCCAAACGGACAACGGGCCACACCCAGGCATTCCCGCGCCGAAACGCTGACCTGGGACCAGGATCGATCGGGCACACCGGGTTTCAGGTCGTCGCGGTCGCCAGACTCGGTCGTCGACGCCCAGGTGGTGAGCCGCTGGACGTCACGCCCCAGGGCGGTGGCCGCGATGGGATCGAAAAGCTCCTCCTGCGGCCGGTCACCGGGGTCTTCCTCGGCCTCGGCGCCGCCATTGTGAATCTTGTTTAGGCACAGATAGTTTCGGCGCCCCTTGAGCAGCGCGAACTGCGGGCGGCGCGGAAGGGCGTCGGCGATCGAATCGATCAGCCTGGGCAAGTCCCGATCGACGAGCTGTCGCTGCAGCGCGATGGTGGCCGTGGACACGACGACGGGCGAGTCGTCGTCGATGGCGCGGACGATTGCGGGCACCAGGTACGCCAGCGACTTTCCGGTGCCGGTACCGGCCTGCACGACGAGATGCTCGCCGGTGGCGAACGCCCGCGCGACGGCGTCGGCCATCTGGAGCTGGCCGCTACGCTCACTGCCGCCGAGCGCGGCCACGGCGACGGCCAGCAACTCGGGCACGGACACTTCGGACGTAGTCAGCCCCTTTTGCTCTGCTACCGGCGGCCGGCGGGGATCAGCGTGGTCGGGATCGCGGGTTCGCCGTGGGAGAGGTTCAGCCCTTCCCAGGGCAGACTGCGCAGCCCGGAAGCTACCAGTTCACGCGCCGCGGCCACATTCGGTTTGGACACCACGTCGCCACCGCGGACCAGGGGGACGGTCAACACCCGGGACGGCTCGGTTACCGGGGGCCGGCGGCCAGCCGGATACACCAGCTCCTCGGTGGCGGTCCCGGATGTGCGCGTCAGGCGCAGCGCCTCCTTGCGGCCGCCGCGGGATTCCTTGTGGCTGCTGCGCTTTTGCACCGGCATTCCGTCGACCTCGACCAGTTTGTAGACCATGTTCGCCGTCGGCGCGCCCGAACCCGTCACGAGCGACGTGCCGACGCCGTAACTGTCCACCGGTTCGGCGCCCAGTGCGGCAATCGAGAATTCGTCGAGGTCGCCGGACACCACGATGCGGGTCCCGGTGGCTCCCAGGCCGTCGAGCTGCTCGCGGACCTGGCGGGCCAGCACGCCCAATTCTCCGGAGTCGATGCGGACCGCGCCGAGCGACTTCCCGGCGGCGGCCACGGCGTTGGCCACGCCGGTCGTCACGTCGTAGGTGTCCACCAGCAGCGTGGTGTCGACACCCAGCGCGTCGACCTGCGCGCGGAAGGCGGCCAGTTCGGTCACTTCGGCGGGCTCTTCGGTCGCGTGCAGCATGGTGAACGCGTGCGCCGACGTGCCCTGCGCGGGAATTCCGTACCGGCGCTGAGCCTCGAGATTGGAGGACGCGGCGAAGCCGGCGATATAGGCCGCACGCGCCGCGGCGACCGCGGCGTGCTCATGCGTTCGCCGCGACCCCATCTCGATCAGCGGACGATCCCTGGCCGCGCTCACCATTCGCGCCGCTGCCGACGCGACCGCCGTGTCGTGATTGAAGATCGACAACGCCAGCGTCTCCAGCACGACACACTCGGCGAACGTGCCGGTCACCGACAACACAGGAGAGCCGGGGAAGTACAGCTCACCTTCGGCGTAGCCGTCGATATCGCCGCGGAACCGGAAATCGCGCAAGTAGCGCAAAGCATCTGGATCCAGGAATTGCGCCAGCAACTGACACGCCTCATCGTCGAAGCTGAACTGCGGCAACGCTTCGAGCAGGCGTCCGGTCCCGCACACCACGCCGTAGCGACGCCCCTCCGGGAGTCGGCGCGCGAACAATTCGAAGGTCGTCGGGCGATCGGCGGTACCATCTCGCAGCGCCGCCGCCAGCATCGTCAACTCGTACTTGTCGGTAAGCAGCCCAGTTACGACCGGGTCGTTCATTCCATAACGGTATCGGCTGGCATCGGGGGCTCGGAAACCTCACCGGTCCCTCGGTATCCTGGGGGCCATGGTTGTTATGTCAGCGCCCACTAAGCCGGGCACTACAGGACAACGCGAGTCCGCTCCGGTAGACGTCACGGCGAGTCCGTGGGTCACGATCGTGTGGGATGACCCGGTCAACCTGATGACCTACGTGACGTATGTGTTCCAGAAGTTGTTCGGCTACAGCGAGCCGCACGCCACCAAGCTGATGCTGCAGGTGCACAACGAAGGCAGGGCGGTGGTGTCGGCCGGCAGCCGGGAGTCCATGGAAGTCGACGTGTCCAAGCTGCATGCCGCCGGGCTGTGGGCGACGCTGCAGCAGGACCGCTGACACTCGGGGCTGCGGCGATTACCTGTGCGCAAATGGAAGCGCGTCGAGACCGCGGACGGTCCCCGTTTTCGGTCCGCCCTGGCGTCGCACGAGGCCGCCCTGCTGAAGAACCTGGCAACCGCCATGCTCGGGTTGCTCGACGAGCGTGAATCATCCTCGCCCGCAGACGAACTCGAGCAGATCACCGGCATAAAGACCGGAAACAGCGATCCGCCGAAGGACCCGACCCTGCGCCGGCTGTTGCCCGACTTTTTCCATCCCGACGACGATGACCCGTCGGCTTCCGACGCCGCCGATAGCCTCAACGCCGCGCTGCGCAGCCTGCACGAGCCCGAGATCATCGGCGCCAAACGTCTTGCGGCGCAGCGGATGTTGGACACCGTTCCGCAAGACGGCGGCCGATTCGATCTGACCGAGGAGGATGCCAACGCCTGGGTGGCGGCGGTCAACGACATTCGGCTGACGCTGGGGGTGATGCTCGAGGTCGGGCCGGAGGGGCCGGAGCGGCTGCCCGCCGACCACCCGCTGGCCGTGCACTTCGACGTGTACCAGTGGTTGACCGTCTTGCAGGAATACCTCGTCCTGGTGCTCATGGGGTCCCGATGAGCATCGACGGCGGCCGGGCGAACGCCATCACCGACGTCGGAGGCATCCGCGTCGGTCACCATCATCGACTCGACCCCGACGCGTCCATGGGCGCCGGATGGGCGCGCGGCGTCACCGTCGTGCTGACGCCGCCCGGGACCGTCGGGGCCGTCGACTGCCGCGGCGGCGCGCCCGGTACCCGGGAGACCGACCTGCTGGATCCCGCCAACACCGTCCGCTACGTCGACGCGGTGTTGCTCGCCGGCGGCAGCGCCTACGGTCTGGCCGCCGCCGACGGCGTGATGCGCTGGCTGGAAGAACGCGAACGCGGCGTGGCGATGGATGGCGGGGTGGTGCCCATCGTGCCCGGCGCCGTGATCTTCGATCTGCCGGTCGGTGGCTGGGATCGCCGCCCGACGGCGGAGTTCGGCTACCTGGCCTGCGAAGCCGCCGCGAGCGGGGGTGCGCCGGCCGTCGGGAACGTCGGCGCCGGCGTCGGGGCGCGGGCCGGGGTATTCAAGGGCGGGGTCGGGACGGCTGCTACGACGCTGCCGTGCGGGGCGACCGTTGGCGCGGTGGTCGTGGTGAACTCGGCCGGCGACGTCGCCGACCGGACCACCGGCCTGCCGTGGATGGCGGACCTGATCGAGGAATTCGCGTTGCGGCCACCGCCGGCGGAGGAGATCGACGCCTTCGCGCAGTTGCCGACCGCGGCGACCCCGCTGGAGACCCCGCTCAACACCGTCATCGGCGTCGTGGCGACCGACGCAGCGCTGAGCGCGGCCGCGTGCCGGCGCGTCGCCGTCGCCGCGCAGGACGGCCTGGCCCGTACGGTCCGGCCGGCGCACACCCCGTACGACGGCGACACCGTGTTCGCGCTGGCCACCGGGGCGGTAGAGGTGCCGCCCCCGCCGGACGCGCCCGCCTCGTTTTCGCCGGAGATGCGGCTGGCGGCGGAGGTCGGTGCCGCGGCGGCCGATTGTCTGGCGCGCGCGGTGCTGGTCGGCGTGTTCGCCGCGGATTCGGTGGCCGGGATACCGACCTATCGCGACGTGTTGCCCGGGGCGTTTGCCCGATGAGAAGTTCTCCTCAGTTCGCGCCGGTAACCTGCAGCTATGGGTAAGACCACCGGGCGCCCCGGCCCACCGGCGACGTCTGCGAAGCGTCCCGCGTGGGTGGTCGGCGCGGCCACGATCCTCACCTTCGTCGCGCTGCTCTACCTCATCGAGCTCATCGACCAGCTGACGCGGCACTCCCTGGACGAGAACGGCATCAGACCGCTGGAGGCCGACGGGCTATGGGGGATCGTCTTCTCCCCGGTCTTGCACGCGAGTTGGCAACATCTAATGGCCAACACGGTGCCGCTGTTGGTGCTGGGATTCCTCATGACGCTCGCCGGCCTGAGCCGGTTCGTCTGGGCCACCGCGATCGTGTGGATCCTCGGCGGCTTCGGTACTTGGCTGATCGGGGACGTGGGCAGCTCATGCGGACCGACCGATCACATCGGGGCTTCCGGCCTGATCTTCGGCTGGCTGGCCTTCCTGCTCGTGTTCGGGATCTTCGTGCGCAGGTTCGCGGACATCGCGATCGGGCTGGTGGTCCTGTTGGCCTACGGCGGAGTGCTGCTGGGCGCCATGCCGGTGCTCGGCAGATGCGGTGGCGTCTCGTGGCAGGGGCACCTGTGCGGTGCGATCGCCGGCGTCGTCGCCGCTTATTGGTTGTCCGCGCCCGAACGCAAAGCCCGGGCGAAGAGAAAAGCCGGCGCCGCCACGCCGCGTCCCAAGACATGACGTCGCCGTTGGCGCCCGTCGGGATCTTCGACTCCGGCGTCGGCGGGCTGACCGTGGCGCGGGCCATCATCGACCAATTGCCCGACGAGGACATCGTCTACGTGGGCGACACGGGCCACGGGCCATACGGTCCGCTCACCATCCCAGAGGTCCGCGCGCACGCCTTGGCCATCGGGGACGACCTTGTCGGGCGCGGGGTGAAGGCGTTGGTGATCGCGTGCAACACCGCGTCCGCGGCTTGCCTGCGGGACGCCCGCGAGCGGTATGACGTACCGGTCGTCGAGGTGATCCTGCCGGCGGTGCGTCGTGCCGTCGCCACGACGCGCAACGGGCGCATCGGTGTCATCGGCACCCGCGCGACCATCAACTCGCACGCGTACCAGGACGCGTTCGCCGCCGCCCGCGACACCGAGATCACCGCCGTGGCCTGCCCGCGCTTCGTCGACTTCGTGGAGCGTGGCGTGACCAGTGGGCGCCAGGTGCTCGGGCTGGCCGAGGGCTACCTCGAGCCGCTGCAACGCGCCCAGGTCGACACCCTGGTGCTTGGGTGCACGCATTACCCACTTCTGTCGGGATTGATCCAGCTGGCGATGGGCGAGCAGGTGACGCTGGTGTCGAGCGCCGAGGAAACCGCCAAGGAGGTACTGCGCGTACTCACCGAGCGCGATTTGCTGCGTCCTCACCCGGACGATCCCGACGCCGCCCCGCCTTCCCGAGTCTTCGAAGCCACCGGCGACCCCGAGGCGTTCACCAAGTTGGCCGCGCGATTCCTCGGTCCTGCCGTCACCGGCGTGCAACCCGTTCACCACGTGCGGATCGACTAGTGAGGATCATGGCGACCCGTCTCGCCCGGCTTCGCCGCGCCGGCGATCGCCATGTGCCGATGGCGAGATTCTCATCACACCAATGCGGCGATGTTTTCGTCACGGTCCTATCGGGCATGGCACAGTAGTGTCCGTGCGAATAACCGTGCTCGGCTGCTCGGGCAGCGTGGTAGGGCCGGATTCGCCCGCGTCGGGATATCTGCTTCGGGCACCGGATACACCGCCGATGGTCATCGACTTCGGCGGCGGCGTGCTGGGCGCGCTCCAGCGCTATGCCGATCCCGCCTCCGTGCACGTGCTCTTGTCCCATCTGCACGCCGACCACTGCCTCGATTTGCCCGGCCTGTTCGTGTGGCGGCGCTACCACCCCTCGCGGCCGGACGGCAAGGCGTTGTTGTACGGGCCCGGCGACACCTGGTCCCGACTGGGCGCGGCGTCATCACCGTACGGCGGTGAAATAGACGACTGCTCAGACATTTTCGACGTTCGGCACTGGGTCGACGGCGAACCGGTCACGCTCGGCTCGCTCACGGTGACGCCGCGGGTGGTCGCCCACCCGACCGAGTCGTACGGCCTGCGGATCACCGATTCGACCGGCGCCTCGTTCGTCTACAGCGGTGACACCGGCGTCTGCGACCAACTCGTCGAGCTGGCGCGGGACGCCGATGTCTTCCTCTGCGAGGCCTCCTGGACCCACTCGCCGGACCGCCCGCCCGCTCTGCATTTGTCGGGCACCGAGGCCGGCCGGATCGCGGCGCAGGCCGGCGTTCGCGAGCTGCTGCTGACCCACATCCCGCCGTGGACGTCCCGCGAGGACGTGATCAGCGAGGCCAAGGCCGAGTTCGACGGCCCCGTGCATGCGGTGGTGTGCGGCGAATCTTTCGATATCCGCCGCTCTGAAAGGGTCTGAGCAAGCCGCGCGTGAGTTGGCTTAGGGTTACCGGGTGACCAGACGAGAAGACGGCCGCCTTGACGACGAGCTTCGCCCCGTAGTCATCACCCGCGGATTCACCGACCACCCGGCGGGGTCGGTACTCATCGAATTCGGCCACACCAAGGTGATGTGCACCGCCAGCGTCACCGATGGGGTGCCGCGCTGGCGCAAGGGGTCGGGGCTGGGATGGCTGACCGCCGAGTACGCGATGCTGCCGTCGGCAACCCATACGCGCTCCGATCGCGAATCCGTGAAGGGACGGCTGTCCGGGCGCACCCAGGAGATCAGCCGGCTGATCGGCCGGTCGCTGCGGGCCTGCATCGATCTTGCGGCGTTGGGGGAGAACACCATTGCCGTCGACTGTGACGTCCTGCAGGCCGACGGCGGCACCCGCACCGCCGCCATCACGGGCGCGTTCGTGGCCCTGGCCGACGCCGTGACCTACCTGGCCGCGGCGGGCAAGCTGTCCGACCCGCGCCCGTTGTCGTGTGCCATCGCGGCGGTCAGCGTCGGGGTGGTCGACGGCAGGATCCGGGTGGACCTGCCCTACGAGGAAGACGCGCGGGCCGAGGTCGACATGAACGTCGTCGCCACCGACACCGGGACACTCGTGGAAGTCCAGGGCACCGGCGAGGGCGCGACGTTCCCGCGTTCGACGCTGGACAAATTGCTCGACGTGGCGCTGGCCGCTTGCGACAAGTTGTTCGCCGCCCAGCGCGAGGCATTGGCGCTGCCGTATCCCGGTGAGCTGCCCGAGGGCTCGGCACCGCCGAAGGCGTTCGGCAGCTGAGCAAGCTTCTACCCGCCAGCGCCAAACCAGACTTGGGTTAGCTTGCGCCCGCCGCGATCACCTCGTCCACCTCGACGGCCCGGGCAGCCATCTCGGCGTGTGCCTTGTCCAGCGCCTCGGCCTGATCCTCGTCGGCCTTCATCAACGCCTCGATGTTGGAGTCGGCCAGGTCGTGGACACCCATCTCCCTGAACGCCTTCTGTACCTTTTCGCCCCACAGCCCGATGTCCTTGACGATCGGCACGATGCGGCTGAACAGGTGCGAGCGGAACTGAATCATCAGCGGAGAGGTGTCGACCCAATCGGCACACTCTTGAACGTCCATGCCGAGGGTCGCGAAAACCTCTTCGCCGCGGAACCGGTCGCGCATCAGATAGCAGGCGTCCACGACGAACTCTTCACGCTCGCCCCGCTCGGACTCGGTCAGCCCGGAGTAATAATCCTTCAGCGAGATTCGGCCGAAGGCGACGTGGCGGGCCTCGTCCTGCATGACGTAGGCCAGCAACTGCTTGGCCAGCGAGTCCGGCGCCGCCATGTCTCGCATCACCCCGAAGGCAGCGAGAGCGAGCCCTTCGATGAGTACCTGCATGCCGAGGTAGGGCATGTCCCATCGCGAATCGCGCAGGGTGTCGTCGAGCAGGGCGGTCAGATGCTTGTTGATCGGGTAGACCAGGTCGGCCTTGTCCTGCAGGAACCGCCCGAATGCCTCGACGTGGCGGGCCTCGTCCATGGTCTGGGTGGCGGCGTAGAACTTCGCGTCCAGGTCCGGGACGACCTCGACGATCTTGGCCGCGCACACCATCGCTCCCTGCTCCCCGTGCAGGAACTGCGAGAGTTGCCAGGCCTGGAAGTGCTGGCGCAACTCGGCGCGACCCGCGTCACCTGCGGCATCCCACATCGGGCTGCCGAACAACGGATGAAATTCGTCGGGCAGCGCGAGTGGGTTCGTCGGGTCGACGTCTTGCGTCCAGTCGATGCGCGACTGGGCGTCCCACTGCTTGTCCTTTCCCTTTTGGTACAGGGAAAGGAGTCGGGCGCGGCCGTCGTCGTACTCCCAGGTGAAGCGCGCGTCGCCGGCGCTGGGAACCTCCCATGAGTAGGGGTCTGGCACCTCGGTGTACTTGTCCCTCGTGGTCATGAGTTGCCGCCTCTCTGCCCGGTATGACCAGTGGTCATATGACACGTATCACAGTGCGCCGCGTGCGGCGGCGCTGTCAACCCTGCTGAAGTGAGTCGGTTTGATCGGCTGGATGAGCCGCAGATGAGCTCCGCGTAGCACTCCGGCTAGTTTGTTGCCGTATGCATAGGTCGCTGTGCGGAGGTAATGGCCATGTTCCGGATTGACCGGTGACCAAGCTTCTGGTCGCCAGCCGCAACCGGAAGAAACTGGCCGAATTACGCCGGGTGCTCGACGCGGCCGGCCTGACCGGCTTGAGGCTGGTCTCTTTGCATGATGTGCCGCCCTTCGATGAGGCGCCCGAAACGGGCGCGACCTTTGAGGACAACGCGTTGGCCAAGGCGCGGGATGCATTCGCCGCGACGGGCCTGGCTGCGGTCGCCGACGATTCCGGCCTGGAGGTGGCCGCTTTGAACGGAATGCCCGGCGTGCTGTCGGCGCGCTGGTCGGGTGATCACGGCGACGACGCCGCCAACACCGCGCTGCTGTTGGCGCAGTTGCGCGACGTGCCCGACGAACGGCGCGGCGCGGCGTTCGTGTCGGCCTGCGCCCTGGCGGGACCGTCCGGCGAGGTCGTCGTCCGCGGGGAGTGGCCCGGCAGCATCGCTCGGGAACCGCGGGGGGACGGCGGCTTCGGGTACGACCCGGTCTTCATTCCCGCGGGTTCCGACCGCACCGCGGCCGAGCTCAGCCCCGAGGAGAAGGACGCGGTCTCCCATCGCGGCCGCGCCCTCGCGTTGCTAGTGCCGGCGCTGCGCGACCTGCCCTAGTACCTGCCCAGTGTGAAGCCAGCCGCACACTCGGCCTCGAGTGTGAAGCCAGCCGCGCACTCGAGCCCTACACGCCGAAACGGGCCTTCACGTCCCTGGTCTGGACTTGCTCGACGATGATGCCCAGGAGCGGGATGGTGCCGGCGAGGAGGACACCGATCGTCTTGGGAATCGGCCAGCGGACCTTGACCGCCAGATTGAACGCGGTCAGGACATAGATGAAGTACACCCAGCCGTGGACCACCTCGATCCAGCGGATCTCGTGGTGCAAGACGAGATGCGAGACGATCTCGTAGCACAGCGCGATCAGCCAGAGACCCGTCGCCCACGCCATGATCCGGTAGCCGAGCAACGCGGTGCGGATCTTCTCCATGGGGAATGCCGACGCGGGTCTTTCCGGTGTGGTCATGCGGTGGTCCTGTTCTGTTTTTCGGTGTCTTGTTTGGCAAGTTCGGCCAGGTACGCGTTGTACTCCGTCAGCGCGGGGTCATCGGACGGCGGTTGCATCGGCTTGGGGCGCTCGGGCAGCAAGCCGGCGGGTATCTCGGTGTCGGCAACGTCCTGCCGAGGCTCCGGCGGCATGTCTTCGTAGCGGACGTATTTGCGATACGCGTACACGCAGAACCAGGCGAACAGCGGCCACTGCAGTGCGTAGCCGAGGTTCTGGAAGCTGCCCGAGACGGACTGGAACCTGGTCCACTGCCACCAGCCCAGCGCCAGGCAACCGCACGCCGCGACGATCACCAAGGCGATCAGCGCGGGCCTGCGACGATGGGTGGTGGACACCCCTCGAAGGTACCGCTCACGGTTTGGGTCCGACGAATTCGTCGCGGCGTGCGACCGCCGTGTCCGTTCGCGACCTGAGCGGTACGATCGGCACGCTGCGGGCGTGGCGAAATGGCATACGCGCCGGCTTTAGGTGCCGGTGCTCGAAAGAGCGTGAGGGTTCGAGTCCCTCCGCCCGCACCCTTATTTCGCGATCGCGAAGCATCAAACCCTCCGTGCGGGGTACATGGACTGCACGGATACGAGGAGACGCCATGGCTACCGGAGACCAACAACGCGATGAAGCCGTCACCGCACGAGACATAGAGCGCGCCGAACGCAGAGCCGCGGCCGCTCGCGAACGCGCTGCACACGCCGGGCTCTCGGCGGCCCGTAGCTTCGAGGAATCGGCCCGCAAACACGAACAAGTTGCGCGGGTGCAAGACAGCGCCGTCGAACAAGGCGTGTCGCACGTAGGCGTGCACCGCGAGTCGGCGGCTCACCATCGTGAATTCGCCGCCGAAGACCGCAAATTGGCCGAGCTGAAGCGCAAAGAGTCCGAGGCCGACCTGGCTATCGACTAGGCGTCCAGAAAGCGCGCGCGAACCTCCGGCGGCGGCAGCGGACACGTGTCGTACTTGCCGAAGATGCGGTAGCGGACGTCTGCGACCCTGTCGTAGAGCCAGTCACGTAGGGGGGTGGGGACGACGCGGGCAACCTCGAGCAGCTTCCACGGCCCGCCAAGGTAATCCACGACCCGCAACGCGGCTGCGGACCGCACTGCGACGCGTTCTCCCGGCTGGTCGGGCTCGTCAACGAACACCACGGAGTCCACGTCTTTGATGGACGGGTGCCGGGCAAACACTGCTTGGGCGAAGTCGCTGTCCAGCGCCGCAAAGCGCAGGGTGCCATGGTGATCGAACCGAAGTATCGTGCGTACCGCCGCGTTGCATACGCCGCAGACCCCGTCGTACAGCAACACGGGCGGCACCGTTTCGCTGCTCACGCTTTCCAGGCTACTGGCCCAACAGCCACACGGGCCACGAGTTGACCTTTGGTAAGGCAACCCTTAGTTTGTGCGGTAACTTATCGAGTGGAGGGTCCGCCGGGCCCCGTTCGGTGAAGTCGTCGCGGAGTTGAGCGCCGCAGGAAAGGACCGCTGATGGCGCGCGGGTTCTCCGGTGTGATGTTGCGAAGCTTCGGTGCACGTGACCACGCCGCAACGGTGATCGAAACCGTCCAGATTGCGCCGCATTTCGTGCGGGTGCGCATGACGTCACCGACGTTGTTCGAAGACGTGGACGCCGAGCCCGCCGCGTGGCTGCGCTTCTGGTTTCCAGACCCGGACGGATCCAGCACCGAGTTCCAGCGCGCCTACACGATTTCCGAGGCGGACGTTTCCGGTGGCCGTTTCGCGGTCGACATCGTGCTGCACGAGCCCGCCGGACCCGCGTCGAAGTGGGCGCGCACAGTGCAGCCCGGCGCCACGATCGCCGTCATGGCGTTGATGGGCTCGTCGCGATTCGACGTGCCGGACGAACAACCGGCCGGCTATCTGCTGATCGGCGACTCGGCGTCGATCCCGGGCATGAACGGAATCATCGGGGTCGTCCCCGACGACGTCCCGATCGAGATGTATCTCGAGCAGCACGACGACAACGACGTCCTGATCCCGATCACCCAGCACCCTCGCCTGCAAGTGCACTGGGTGGTCCGACGCGACGAGAAATCACTTGCCGCGGCGATTGATAACCGGGACTGGTCCAACTGGTACGCGTGGGCCACGCCTGAAGCGACGGTGCTCAAGCATGTGCGGACGCGGCTGCGCGACGAATTCGGCTTCCCCAAGTCGGTAATACATGCCCAGGCGTACTGGAGTGCCGGGCGTGCGATGGGAACCCGCCGCGGCGACGAGCCGGAGCCGACGAATAGCGTTGTCCCCGAGGATGTTCCCCGACGGAACCCGCCCGACAACGCGCCCGCCTCCGCGGCCCGCGGAAGTTGGCGCGCCCAGGGTGGCGGCCGGTTGCTCGCGCCGCTGCGCTTGGCGCTGATCCTCTCCGGTGTGTTGCAGGCCGTCATCACGGTGGTGCAGCTGGCGCCGTTCGTGCTGTTGGTCGAGCTGTCCCGGCTGCTGGTCGCCGGGGCGCCCGCGTCGCGACTCTGGGACGTCGGGATTGCCGCGGTCGCGCTGCTGGGAACGGGAACCGTGCTCGGTGCCGGCCTGACGCTGTGGCTGCACGTCGTCGACGCGCGGTTCGCCGCCGACCTGCGTTCGCGGTTGTTGCGCAAGCTATCTCGGTTACCGCTGGGCTGGTTTACCGCGCGCGGATCGGGCTCGATCAAACAGCTGTTGCAGGACGACACGCTATCGCTGCACTATCTGGTCACCCACGCCGTCCCCGACGCGGTCGCGGCGATCATCGCACCAGTCGCGGTGCTGGTCTACCTGTTCGTCGTTGATTGGCGCGTAGCGCTCGTGCTATTCCTGCCCGTCCTGGTGTACCTGGTGTTGACGTCATCGCTCACCATTCAGTCGGGCCCGCGCATCCCCCAATCACAGCGCTGGGCCGAGAAGATGAGCGGCGAGGCCGGCGCCTACCTGGAAGGCCAGCCGGTGATCCGCGTCTTCGGCGGCGCGGCCGCGTCCAGCTTCCGCCGCCGCTTGGACGAGTACGTCGAATTCCTGGTCTCCTGGCAGCGCCCGCTGGCCGGCAAGAAAACGCTGATGGACCTGGTCACCCGCCCATCGACATTCCTGTGGCTGATCGCACTCACGGGCACACTGCTCACCGTCACCGGGCGGATGGATCCGGTGAACCTCTTGCCATTCCTGTTGCTGGGCACCACCTTCGGTGCGCGACTGCTCGGGATTGCTTACGGGGTCGGCGGTATCAGCGCCGGCATGATCGCCGCCCGGCGCCTGCAGAACACGCTCGACGAGCCCGAGCTCGACGTGCGAGAGCAGGAGCAGTCCGGAGATTCCTCGGCGACAGTGGTGTTCGACGACGTCAGTTTCGGCTATCGGCCGGATGTTCTAGTGATCCGGGGCGTTTCGCTGACGCTGCGGCCTGGCACGGTCACCGCCCTCGTGGGTCCGTCCGGGTCCGGCAAGTCGACGCTGGCTGCCCTGCTGGCCCGCTTTCACGATGTCGGCCAGGGCGCGATACGCATTGGCGGACAGGACATCCGGGCGATGACGGCCGACGAACTCTACGCAAAGGTAGGGTTCGTCCTGCAGGAGACGCAGCTGGTGCACGGCACCATCGCGGAGAACGTCGCGCTCGCGGTCCCCGATGCCACCGCGGCGCAGATCCAGGAGGCGGCGCGTCAAGCGCAGATTCACGACCGGGTCATGCGATTGCCTGACGGCTACGACACAGTACTCGGCGCGGGAACCGCCCTTTCCGGCGGCGAACGACAGCGCCTGAGCATCGCCCGGGCACTCCTGGCGGATACCCCGGTGCTGATCCTCGACGAGGCCACCGCATTCGCCGACCCGGAGTCGGAATACCTTGTGCAGCAGGCGCTTAACCGGTTGACCCAGGATCGCACCGTTCTGGTGATCGCCCATCGATTGCACACCATCACGGGAGCCGACCAGATCGTCGTGCTCGACCACGGCCGGATCGCCGAACGCGGCACCCACGAGGAGCTTCTTGCCGCCGACGGTCGGTATCGACGGCTGTGGGAGCGTGGCCGTCGAGACCCGGTCGCGGCCAGCGCGGCTCAGGAGGGGGCGCGATGATCCGCACGTGGTTGCGCCTGGTGCCCGCGGATCGCCGAGCCAGCGTCATCGTCTACGCCGCGCTCGCCGTGCTCTCCGTGGTGGTGCGGGCGGTGGCCACCGTCCTGCTGGTGCCCCTGGTGGGCGCCCTGTTCGCCGACGCGCCGCACCGCGCGCTGACGTGGCTGGGCTGGCTCTCCGCCGCCACCGTGATCGGATGGGTGATCGACACCGCGACCGCGCGCATCGGCTTCGGGCTCGGCTTTGCCGTGCTCGACCACAGCCAGCACGACGTAGCGGACCGGTTGCCCGGCGTGCGGCTGGACTGGTTCACCGCCGAGCACACCGCGACGGCACGGCAGGCCATCGCCGCCACCGGGCCAGAACTGGTCGGCCTCGTCGTCAACCTGCTTACCCCGCTGATCACCGCCATCCTGCTGCCCGCGGCCATCGGGCTGGCCTTACTGCCCATCTCATGGCAGCTCGGCGTGGCCGCGCTGGGCGGCGTGCCCCTGCTGCTGGGGGCGCTGTGGGTGTCGGCGCGGTTGACGCGGCGTGCTGACGCCGCCGCCGACGAAGCCAATGGTGCCCTCACCGAACGGATCATCGAGTTCGCCCGCACCCAGCAGGCGTTGCGGGCCGCGCGGCGGGTTGAGCCCGCGCGGAGCCTGGTCGGCGACGCGCTGGCCGCACAGCACGGCGCGACCATGCGGCTGCTGTCCATGCAGATCCCGGGCCAGCTGCTGTTCAGCCTTGCCAGCCAGCTCTCCCTGATCCTGCTGGCGGGGGCGACCGCGGCGCTGACAGTAAACCGGACGGTCACGATCCCGGAGGCCATCGCGCTGATCGTCGTGATCGTTCGGTATCTCGAGCCGTTCACCACGATCAGCGAGCTGGCACCGGCGTTGGAGAGCACCCGCGCCACGCTCGAGCGCATTCGTTCCGTGCTCACGGCGCCCTTGGTGAGCTCCGGAGCCGCCGCGTTGACCGTCGCCGCGGCACCCCGCATCGAATTCGACGACGTCACCTTCCGGTATGACGGAGCAACCGTGCCAGTGCTGGACGGAGTGAGCTTCACCTTGGCGCCGGGGAGCACCACGGCGATCGTCGGACCGTCCGGATCGGGCAAGAGCACCATCCTGGCGCTGATCGCGGGGCTGCATGAACCGACCGGCGGCCGGGTGCTGATCGACGGCGTCGACGCGGCGACTCTGGACGTCGAAGCCCGCCGGGCGGTGAGCAGCGTGGTATTCCAACATCCGTATCTGTTCCACGGCTCGATCCGCGACAATGTGCTCGCCGGGGATCCCGGCGCCGACGATGGCCACTTCAACCGGGCTGTAGCCCTCGCCCGCGTAGACGAACTCATCGGACGCCTGCCCGACGGCGCCGACACGATCGTCGGCGAGGCCGGTTCCGCGCTGTCCGGTGGTGAACGCCAACGGGTCAGCATCGCGCGCGCACTGCTCAAGCCGGCGCCGATACTGCTGGTCGACGAGGCGACCAGCGCCCTGGACACCGAGAACGAGGCCGCCGTGGTCGACGCGCTCACCCTCGATCCCCGCTCACGCACCCAAGTGATCGTCGCGCACCGGTTGGCCAGCATCAGTCACGCCGACCGCGTCCTGTTCCTCGATGACGGCCGAGTGATCGAGGACGGAGCGGTCGACGAAATGCTCGCGGCGGGTGGGCGTTTCAACGAGTTCTGGCGCCAGCAGCATGAGGCCGCCGACTGGCGGATTCTCGCCGACTAGCTCACCGTAGTTCACCGCAGCACTTGCGGTATGCCTTACAGTTTGTCAGGCGGACGGAGCTGTCCGGGTACAGGAGGCGTGCTGTTCATGAGTGCTGTGGTGTCGATCCCCCGGTATCCCGGCGACGTGACCCCGCAATGGCTGTCGGCCGCGCTGAGTGGGCGTGGCGCCCCTGTCGAGGTCGCCGACGTCGACGTGGTCGCGATCGGCACCGGGCAGACCGGCGCCACCTACCGGGTTTGCGCCCGGTACGCGACGGACCCCGGTGACCTGCCGCAGACCTTCGTCATCAAGCTGCCGGCCCAGGACGACACCGTGCGCGACCGGGTCGTCATCGGATATCGCAGCGAATGCGCGTTCTACTCATCCGTGGCGGACCGGGTGCAGGTGCCGACGCCCCAGTGCTTTTACTCCGAGATCACCGAGGACGCAATGGATTTCGTGTTGCTGCTCGCCGACCAGGCGCCTGCGGTGCAGGGCGATCAGCTCGCCGGGTGCGGGGAGACCGAAGCGCGTCTTGCGGTTACCGCTCTGGCCGGGCTGCACGCGCCCAGCTGGTGTGATCCCGCCTGGCTCGACTTCCCGGGCATCGCGTTCGCCAGGCCGGACGAGGCCGGCGCCGGCGGCATGGGCGAAGTCGCGAAGATGAGCGCCGATATCACGCTGGGCAAGTTGGGCGCCCGGATGAGCGCCGAGGACCGCGAGACCTTCAGTACGGCAATGAGTCTCGTCACGCCGTGGCTGCTCTCCGAGTACGATCGGTTCGCCCTGCTGCACGGCGACTATCGCCTGGACAACCTGCTCTTCGATCCGGACCGGACCCGGGTCAGCGTGGTGGACTGGCAGACGCTCGGCGTCGGTTTGCCGGCCAGGGATCTCGCCTACTTCACCGCGACCAGCCTCAATTCGCAACTGCGCGCGAGCATCGAAGAGGGGCTCGTCGCCGACTATCACCGCGCCTTGGTGGCGTGCGGTGTCACCGGCTACGACCGCGAGACGTGTTGGCGTGATTACCGGCTCGGGGTGTTGCAGGCACCGCTGATCTCCGCACTGGGATTCGCGTTCGCGGCCGCCACCGAACGTGGCGACGACATGGTGCTGGCCATGCTCGGCCGCGGCTGCCAGGCGATCCGTGAGCTCGGAACGCTGGAGCTAATCGAGCACTGATCGGCGCGTTGCTTTGTGCGCCAGCTGCATCCGCGACGTGATCCCTAGCTTCGCGTACACATGGGTCAGGTGGGTCTGCACCGTGCGCGGGGAGATGAACAGCCGGTCGCCGATGTCCTTGTTGCCCAATCCCTCGCTGACGAGCCGGACGACGTCGCGTTCGGTCGGGGTGAGCGAGTCCCAGCCGCTGGGCGGACGTTTGCGTTCGCCGCGGCCGCGCCGCGCGTATGCGATCGCCTCGTCGGTGGACAGGGCGGCGCCCGCTTCCCACGCAGTGCTGAATTCCTCGTCGCTCAGGGCTTTACGAGTCGTTTCCACCGATGTCTCGTAGTCGGCGTCATACACGCGGAAGCGGACGATGCCGGTGCGCTTGCGGATCGAGTCGGCGGCCCCGAAGAGCCGTGCCGCTTCCATGTGGTTCCCGGCGAGGTGAGCCAGATGGGCAAGGCACTCCAAGAGGGCCGGAACGAACAGGTGCGCTCGCTGTTCGGCCGCACGGGCCAATGCGTCGTGGGCATCGCGTTCGGCCTGACCGGGCTCGTCTTCCGCTAACGCCACACGTGACCGGAGGACCAGGGCCTGCACTGCGAACCAGCCTCGCGCGCCGGCAACGCCTTCGTCGGCCAAGCGACGCGCGGACGTGAGATCCCCTCGCGCCAGCGCAACCTCGCCAGAGGGGTTGGCGTTAATGGTCGTTACCGGCCAGTCGCCGAACCGCTCGCGAGCCGCCTCGCTGGCCTCAACGGCGGCGTTCACATCGTCGCTGGCAAGCGCCGCAAACGCCATCGACGCGTACACCACGCCTTCCATGTACCGGCCGATCTCGGCCGCGCCTTCGAGCGCCTCTATGGCGAGAGTGCGACCTCCGTCTGCCTCTCCGTGGTGGGCTAAGACGTAACACAAGCGGTCGCGTGCGCACACCTGCCAGATCAGAGCGTGAGCCGCGTCCGCTTCTATCATCAATTCGCGAAGTTGCTCCGCCGCGCCGGAGACGTCCCCGAACACCAACTGCGCTCCGGCCAGACACCAACGGCATCCCCGTGAGTAGCCGTGGTCGAAGACGTCGTCCGCGAGGTCGCGGCCCTCCGTCGCGGCGGCGACCGCGGCCTCCGCGTCTCCCGAGCCGATTATCGCGGTGAGCGCCTTGCTGTAGAGGAGCTGGCCCAGCCTCCACGGGTCGCCCTGTTCTCGGGCCAGGCTTTCCGCTTCGGATAGATAAGGTTGGGCCAGTTCGGAATTCCAGGCGGCAAGCCGCCCGCAAGTCGTGAGAGTGCGCGCCAACAGCGCTGGGTCGTCCACCCCACGCGCGATGGCCAGTGCGCGCTGGGCGCGCGCGAAGCTATCGGGGTCGCGCATGTTGTCCAGGAACGCCTTGTCCGCCAGGGCTCGCGCCAGCGCGCGTGGCGTCACCTCGGTGCCCGCCTCGGCGTCGGCCAGGGCGAGATCGAGCCAGTCGGACCCCTCCTTGAGGCGGCCCCGGGTGAGCCAATACGGCTGCAGTGAAGTAACCAGTTCCAATGCCCGATCGGTGTCGCATTTCTCGCGGCTCCACCCGAAGGCGGCCCGCAGATTGTCGATGTCGGCCTCGGCCCGGTCGAGCAAAACCTCCCGGCTTGTCTCGCCCGGAGCGTCGAGTTCGGCCGCCATCGCGGTGAAATGGTCACGGTGGCGATCCCGGACATCGACGGCCTCCGCCGACTCGCCGAGCTTCTCCTGCGCATACTGGCGGATCGTTTCGAGCAGTCGGTATCGCGTTGGACCGCCGGTGGATTCGGCGATCACCAGCGATTTATCGACAAGCAGTGCCAGCACATCCATCACCTGGTGTGAGGCCAGGTCGTTGTCGCACACCACATTTACGCAGGCTTCGAGGCCGAACCCGCCCATGAATACGCCGAGCCTGCGGAACAGAATTCGCTCCGGCGCGGTCAACAGCGCGTGCGACCAGTCCACCGATGCGCGCAACGTCTGCTGGCGGCGCAACGCAGTTCGCGATCCGCCGGTCAGCAATCGGAACCGGTCTTGCAGTCCGGCGAGAATCTCCGCGGGTGACAGCGCGCGAATCCGGGCCGCCGCCAGCTCGATCGCCAGCGGCATGCCGTCCAGGCGGCGGCAGATCTCGTCAATCGCGCGAGCATCGTCGTCATCGTTGGCCCGGAAGCTCGGTTGCGCATGGCCGGCACGGTCGTTGAACAGTCGTACGGCTTCGTCCTCCAGCGACAAAGACGGGACTCGCCAAGTCACCTCGCCGTTCATGCCGATCGGCTCGCGACTCGTCGTCAGCATCGTCAATCGTGGGCAGGCCGCCAGCAGGGCCTCGGCCAGCGCCGCGCAGGCATCCAGCAGATGCTCGCAGTTGTCCAGCACCATCAACATCTCTCGGTCCCCGATGAACTGCAGCAGGTTCTTCTCCGGGGCACGCCCCGGCTGGTCCGGCAGACCCAAGGCGCGGGCGGTGGCAATGGGCACCAGGTCGGGGTCGGTGAGGGGAGCCAGGTCCACATAGCAGATTCCATCGGTATAAGCGCCGCCGGCGGTGGCCGCAACCCGCACGGCCAGCCGGGTCTTGCCGACCCCGCCGGCGCCGGTCAGCGTCACCAGCCTGTCGCGCGCGAGAATGTCTCGCACCGCGGCGATTTCCGCGTCGCGACCGACGAAACTGGTCAACTCGGCTGGAAGATGTTGGGTGGCAAGGGTTTCCCGCTTGCGAAGCGGAGGAAATTCGTTGCAGAGGTCGCGATGGCACAGTTGCACCACCCGCTCGGGACGGGGGAGGTCCCGTAGCGCATGGGTGCCGAGATCGCTCAACCACACGTCATCGGGAAGCGCGTCGGCCACCAAATCGCTGGTGGTGCCCGACAGCACGGTCTGGCCGCCATGCGCGAGCTCGCGAAGTCGTGCCGTCCGATTGATCGCGGGGCCGACGTAGTTGTTCTCGTCTCGCAGCTGCACCTCGCCCGTGTGCAACCCGATGCGCAGCCGCAGCGGCGCCAGGGGCGCACGTTGTATCGCGAGCGCGCATGCCACGGCGTCCGACGCACGGGAGAACGCGATGACGAAGCTGTCACCCTCGCCCTGTTCGACTGGGCGGACGCCGTGATGAATGTTCACCAACTCGGCCAGCGTTTGGTCGAGGTTGGCGATCGCGGCCATCATCTCCGAGGGCTGAGAGTCCCACAATTGCGTCGACCCTTGGACGTCGGCCAGCAGCAGGGTGACGATGCCGGTCGGCAAGGGCTCGTTCATGGCCGCGTCGCTCCAGTCCAAGGGCGGCGTTTCCGCCCGTGGATCGATTTCGCTCATGTTAGCCAGCATGCGTAATCGCATGCGGCAAAACATCGGCGCATGCGCGTAGATTTCCGCCGGAAGCGCTATCGGCTACGGGCGGCGATCACCCTGAGACCTCAGAGGTCGCCGGTGAAATCCGCGCTGAGCCAACGGTCGGGGCGAATGGTGAACAGCACCTCTTCCACGCCCTCCATGCTTTTGACGAAGGCGCGGCCGCCCTCTTCGCCGAGGTAACGAATGGCGGTGGCCAACGCTACATCGGCCGGGACCGGCTTGGTGGTGTCGACGACTGTGCCCTCGACCACCACATACTGGTAGGGCGGCTCCTCGCGCTGAACCACCAGCGTCACCTTGCCCGCTCGCTCGATGAGCCGCGCCTTGCGGCTGGATGCCCCGGTCATGATCCGGACGTCGCCACCTGGGGTGTAGGCATACCAGATCGGGACGCTGGCCGGCGGCCGGCCGTCGGCGGCGTCGACGGACAACACGGCCACGTGCTTGCCGGCCAAAAACTCCTGACGTTCGCTCTCGGTGAAGGCTCTCATGTGCCCTGCAAGCGCCGATGCCGGCGAATATATTCCCCGGGGGTCGGCGACTGGTCAGTACTGCGTCGAGCCCTGATCGACGGGGATGCGCGCGGCGGTGACCTTGCGGGACTCGTCGCTGGCCAGCCAGCACACCGTGTCGGCGATCTCCTCCGGCTCGGCGACCCAGTCGGGCAGGAATGGGGTGAGGACGTTGGACAGCTGCGGGTTGGTCTCCATGGCCTTGCCCACCGCCGCGACCATGTCACCCGTTCCCATCGGAGTGTTCACCGGCCCGGGATGAACGCTGTTCACGCGGATCGAATGCTTGCCCAGCTCCGCGGCGAAAGCCCGCGCCATCCCGGTGACGGCGTGCTTGCTTGCGGTGTAGTGAATCATGAACGGCTGCATCTTCATGCCGGCCGCGGAACTGATCAGAATGATGGAGCCGCCGCGACCGCCCTCGATGATTTTGTCGGCGCCCGCCATCACGGTGTTCCAGGTCCCGGTCACGTTGATGTCCATGACGTCGCGGAAGTTTTCCGGCGTGATGTCGTTCCAGGCCTGCGGAGCCGCGACCCCGGCGTTGGCGACAATGATATCGAGCCGCCCGAGGGCGTCGACGCCGGCGTCGACGGCCTTGCGAAGCCCCTCGAAGTCGCGGGTATCCACCACCGAGGCGATGATCCGGCGGCCCGTTTCCTCAACCAGGCGAACCGTCTCGCTCAGATCGTCGGGAGTCGCCGGGTCGTAGGGGACGCAGGACGGCAGCTTGCCGGCGATGTCGACGGCGATGATGTCGGCGCCCTCACGTGCCAGACGAACGGCGTGTGCTCGGCCCTGGCCGCGCGCCGCTCCGGTGATGAATGCCACTCTGCCCACGAGTTTCCCGCTCATTGTTTGCTCCCCTAGTGGTCCGGCCGCTCTTATCGCTGAGCCGCCTTGACGAGGTTCGATCCGATGATCAAACGCTGAATCTCGCTGGTGCCCTCGTACAGCCGAAGCAGGCGCACGTCGCGGTAGATGCGTTCGACGGCGACGCCGCGCATATAACCGCTACCGCCGTGGATTTGGACCGCGAGATCCGCCACGTTGCCGGCCATTTCGGTGCAGAAGAGTTTGGCCGCCGACGGGGCGATCCTGCGATCCTGCCCCGCGACCCACTGCCAAGCGGCATCGCGCACCAGCGCCCGGCCGGCCATCACCGCGGTCTGCTGATCGGCGAGCATCGCCTGTACCAACTGGAAGTTTCCGATCGGCGTTCCGCCCTGGGTCGCGGTGGCGGCGTAGGAGACCGATTCGTCGAGCGCGCGTTGAGCGGCGCCCACCGCCAGGGCGGCGATGTGCACCCGTCCCCGGGCCAGCGAGGTCATCGCCGCTCGATATCCGATGTCTTCGCTGCCGCCGATCAGCGCGTCGGGGCCGACGCGGACGTCGTCGAAGCTGACGTCGGCCGTCCAGGCACCTTCCTGACCCATCTTGGCGTCCTTGGCCCCCACCTCGACGCCCGCGGCGTCAGCGGGCACCAGGAAGACGGCGATTCCCGGGCCCTGGTCGTCGGCCGGTCGGGTGCGCGCGAATACGACGAAGAGATCGGCGACGGGCGCGTTCGTGATGAAGCGCTTCTGTCCGGAGATCACCCAATCGCCGTCGTTGCGAACCGCTTTGGTGCGCAGGCCGGCCGGGTTTGATCCGGCGCCGGGTTCGGTCAGCGCGAAGGAGGCGACGACGTCGCCTGTCGCAATCGATTCCAACCAGCGGGATTTCTGTTCATCGGTGCCGAAGCCGACCAGAACCTGTCCGGCGATGCCGTTGTTGGTGCCGAACATCGAGCGCAGTGCCAGGGACGTGTAGCCCAACTCCATCGCCAGCTCGACGTCTTGCATGAGGTTGAGGCCCAGGCCGCCCCACTCCTGCGGAATCGCGTAGCCGAACAGACCCATCTTCTTGGCCTCGTCGCGGAGGTCGTCCGGAACGCGATCCTGCTCGAGGATTTCCTGCTCGCGGGGGACGACGGCGCTGCGAACGAATTGCCTTGTCTGAGCCAGGATCTCTCGGAAATCGTCGTCCGAGACCTCGGCGGATTCGGCGGTGGCCATCGACTCCACGCTCCTCTCCTGGCTGGGGCACCCCGGTTCAGGGAGGGATCCTATATCAAATATGATATTCGCTCTGAGGGTGTCCGATGGCGAAGGCAACAGTGAAGGATGTGAACACGTGTCGTTGTTGGCAGGTCAGGCCGCGGTAATCACGGGCGGAGCGCAAGGACTGGGGCTTGCCATTGCGGAGCGCTTCGTCGCCGAGGGCGCCCGGGTCGTGCTCGGCGACGTCAATCTCGAGGAAACCCAGGTCGTTGCCAAGCAATTGGGCGGTGATGACGTCGCGGTCGCGGTCCGGTGCGACGTCACGCATGCCTCCGACGTCGAGAGCCTGATCCAAACCGCGGTTGAGCGCTTCGGCACGCTCGACATCATGGTCAACAACGCCGGCATCACCCGCGATGCGACGATGCGCAAGATGACCGAAGAGCAGTTCGATCAGGTGATCGCCGTGCATTTGAAGGGCACCTGGAACGGCACCCGGTTGGCGGCGGCGGTCATGCGAGAGAACAAGCGGGGCGTGATCATCAACATGTCCTCGATCTCGGGCAAGGTCGGCATGATCGGGCAGACCAATTATTCGGCGGCCAAGGCGGGCATCGTCGGCATGACCAAAGCCGCGGCCAAAGAGCTGGCTTACCTGGGTGTCCGGGTCAACGCAATCGCCCCCGGTTTGATCCGCTCCGCCATGACAGAGGCTATGCCGCAGCGCATTTGGGATTCAAAGGTTGCCGAGGTACCGATGGGCCGGGCCGGTGAGCCCAGCGAGGTCGCCAGCGTTGCGCTGTTCCTGGCGTCCGACCTTTCGTCGTACATGACCGGCACCGTCATGGAAATCACGGGTGGCCGACACCTATGAGCGACCTCCGCGAAGCCGTTATCTGTGAACCCGTCAGGACGCCGATCGGGCGCTACGGCGGAATGTTCAAAGCGCTGACCGCCGTCGACCTCGGCGTCGCCGCGCTGAAAGGATTACTGGAGCGGACCGGGCTGGCGCCGGAGGCGGTGCAAGACGTCATCCTGGGCCATTGCTATCCCAGCAGCGAGGCGCCTGCGATCGGGCGCGTCGTCGCGCTGGACTCGGGGCTGCCGGTGACGGTTCCCGGCATGCAGGTGGACCGGCGTTGCGGCTCGGGTCTGCAGGCGGTCATCCAGGCGTGCCTGCAAGTGGCTAGCGGCAACAACGATCTCGTCATCGCCGGCGGCTGCGAAAGCATGAGCAACGTCGCGTTCTACTCCACAGACATGCGCTGGGGCGGCGCCCGCGGCGGCGTCCGGGTGCATGACGGGCTGGCCCGTGGGCGCACCACCGCCGGTGGCCGGCACTATCCGGTGCCCGGCGGGATGCTGGAAACTGCCGAGAATCTGCGCCGCCAGTACGACATCTCCCGCCAGGAGCAGGACGAGTTGGCGGTGCGGTCGCATCAGCGCGCGGTGGCCGCACAGAAGGACGGCATCCTCTCCGAGGAGATCATTCCCGTTGCGGTGCCCAGCCGCCACGGCGAGGAACTGATCGACACCGACGAACATCCGCGCGCCGACACGTCGGTCGAGTCGCTGAGCAAGCTGAAACCCGTGCTGCTGAGCCAGGATTCGGAGGCCACCGTCACCGCCGGCAATGCCAGCGGGCAGAACGACGCGGCGTCGATGTGCGTGGTGACCACGCCCGAGAAGGCCGCTGAGCACGGTCTGAAGCCGCTGGTGCGCCTGGTGTCCTGGGCGGTGGCGGGGGTCGCGCCCAACATCATGGGGATCGGGCCGGTGCCGGCAACCGAGGTGGCGCTGGCCAAGGCCGGACTGCGGCTGTCCGACATCGACCTCATCGAACTCAACGAAGCATTCGCCGCGCAAGCGCTCGCTGTCATGCGGGAATGGAATTTCGGTGCCGCCGACCACGAGCGCACCAACGTGCACGGTTCCGGCATTTCCCTGGGCCACCCGGTCGGTGCGACGGGAGGGCGAATGCTGGCCAGCCTGGCGCGCGAGCTCGACCGCCGCCGGGCGCGCTACGGGCTGGAGACCATGTGCATCGGCGGCGGCCAGGGACTGGCCGCGGTTTTCGAGCGGGTCGCCCCGACGTGACCGGGCCCCTGAGCGGTCTCACCGTCGTGGAGGTGTCCAGCTTTGTCGCCGCCCCGCTGTGCGGCATGACGCTGGGTCAGCTCGGCGCGGAGGTGATCCGCATCGACCCGATCGGCGGTGCGTCCGACGTTCACCGGTGGCCGCTGGCGGCGGACGGCACATCGATCTACTGGACCGGGCTGAACAAGGGAAAGCGCTCGGCCACCATCGATTTGCGGTCTCCCGACGGGCAAGAGCTGGTCCAGCGTCTCATCGTCGAGGGGGACGGCGTGGTCGTGACCAACGCCGCCGGCCTGTCCTGGCTCAACCACGACGTATTGACGAACAGACGGCCCGATGTCATCCACGTACAGCTGCTCGGACGTGGTGATGGTTCCACCGGAGTGGATTACACCGTCAACGCCGGCATCGGATTCCCGCTCGTCACCGGGCCTGCCGATCACGCCGGCCCGATCAACCACGTGCTGCCGGCGTGGGACGTGTGCTGCGGCCTGTACGCCGCGCTGGCTGTCGTCACCGCCGTCCGCCGCCGCGACGAAAGCGGTGCGGGCGCGCGGATCAGCGTGGCGCTCGAGGACGTCGCGCTGGCCACCGCCGGAAACCTGGGTCTGCTGACCGAGCCCCAAGTCACCGGCACGCAACGACAGCGCCTCGGCAACGCCATTTACGGGCAGTACGGACAGGACTTCACCAGCCGCGACGGCGCCCGGTTCATGGTTGTCACCCTGACCCGCCGGCACTTTCGCGACCTCGTCGACGTGACGGGCACCGGCAACGCGGTAGCGGCGCTCGCTGAGGCGCTGGGGGTCGACTTCGGCTCCGAGGGTGACCGCTACCGATACCGCGACGTGCTGTCCGGCCTCCTGGGCACCTGGTTCGCCGACCACACCGCCGAGGAGATCACCGACGCGCTGTCGGGCACCACGGTGCTCTACGAGCGGTACCGCACCTTCGCGGAGGTCGCGGCGAGCCCGAAAGTGACTGCCAACCCAATGTTTTCCCTCTTGCATCAGGACGGCCTGGGCGACTACTTTGCCCCAGGAATGCCGGTCGCGTTCGACTCCGCCCACCCCGCCGGCACGCCCGCCCCGGCCTTGGGCCAAGACACCGCCGACGTCCTTCAGCGCCGTTTGGGATTGACGAGCACTGACATCGAACGCCTGACAAAGGCCAGGACAATCGCTTGCTGAGCAAGCCGATACGGAAAGACAGCGCATGACCAAACTCGCCCAGACCCTCGGGTTGACCGAATTCCAGACCGAAATCATCGCCACCGTAAGGCAATTCGTAGACAAGGAAGTCATCCCCAACGCCGCGGAACTCGACCGTGGGGACACCTACCCCCAGGACATTGTCGACCGGATGCGCGACATGGGCCTGTTCGGGCTGATGATTCCGGACGAGTACGGCGGCTTAGGGGAGTCGCTGCTGACGTACGCGCTGTGCGTAGAAGAGCTGGCCCGCGGTTGGATGAGCGTGTCCGGAGTGCTCAACACGCACTTCATCGTGGCATACATGCTGCGCCAGCACGGCACTGATGCGCAGAAGCAACGGTTCCTGCCGCGCATGGCGACCGGCGAGACGCGGGGATCCTTCTCGATGTCGGAGCCGGAGCTGGGCTCCGATGTCGCCGCGATCCGGACACGGGCGGTACGCAATCCGGACGGTGACTACACCATCAACGGCCAAAAGATGTGGCTGACCAATGGCGGGAGCTCGACGCTGATCGCGGTGCTGGTTCGCACCGACGAAGGGGCCGACAAGCCGCACCGGAACCTGACCACATTCTTGGTCGAGAAGCCAACGGGTTTCGGTGAAGTCGTGCCCGGCCTGGTCATACCGGGCAAGCTCGACAAGCTGGGGTACAAGGGGATCGACACCACCGAACTCATCTTCGACGGCTACCAGGCGAGCGCCGACGACGTTCTGGGCGGTAGCCCCGGACGGGGCTTCTTCCAGATGATGGACGGCATCGAAGTCGGCAGGGTGAACGTGTCTGCCCGAGCGTGCGGTGTCGGCATCCGCGCCTTCGAGCTCGCGGTCCGCTACGCCCAGCAGCGCCACACCTTCGGCAAGCCCATCGCCGAGCACCAGGCCATCGCATTCCAGCTGGCCGAGATGGCCACCAAGATCGAAGCGGCACATCTGATGATGGTCAATGCGGCCCGACTGAAAGACTCGGGGGAGCGCAACGATGTGGCGGCCGGGATGGCCAAATACCTGTGCAGCGAGTATTGCACCGAGGTGACCCAGCAGAGTTTCCGGATCCACGGCGGCTACGGCTATTCCAAGGAATACGAGATCGAGCGGCTGATGCGTGACGCTCCGTTCCTGCTGATCGGCGAAGGAACCAGCGAAATCCAGAAGAACATCATCAGCAAGCGACTGCTCGCCGAATACCAGGCCGAGCGATGACGATCCCGGGTTTCGCTGCGCGACCGCAACTTTCGGATGATGTCGCACGTTTCATCCGTCGACGGATCTTCGATGGCACCTACGTCGCGGGGTCCTACGTCCGCCTGGATCAACTGGCCGCCGAGTTGGGAATCAGCGTCACACCGGTGCGGGAGGCGCTCTTCGCCCTGCGCGCCGAAGGCCTGATCGACCAACAGCCCCGACGGGGTTTCATGGTGCTGCCGGTGACGGGTCGCGACGTCACCGACGTCGCGAACTTGCAGGCTCACGTCGGAGGTGAACTCGCGGCGCGGGCCGCGATCAACATCACCGACGACCAACTGCGCGAACTCAAACAGATTCAGGCGGAACTCGAAGACGCCTACGCCGGCGATGACGACGAGCGGACGGTGCGTCTCAATCACCAATTCCACCGCGCCATCAATGTTGCCGCGGACTCGCCGAAGCTCGCCCAGTTGATGTCGCAGATCACCCGCTACGCACCGGAATCGGTGTTTCCGGCCATCGAAGGTTGGCCCGAACAGTCGATGAGGGACCATCGGCGCATTCTGTCCGCACTGAAAAAACGTGACGACCAGCTTGCCCGCGCGGCGATGTCACAACATCTGGCCGCCGGCGCGGTCCCGCTGATCGATCACCTCACCGCGCGCGGGGTGGTCATGGACGTGAGCCGTCCGGCCTCGGGCTAACTGTTGTTTCCCGGATGCGCTTCGGCATATTCTGCCTGGGAGGGGGCAACGACATAAGCGAGGAAAAGTGCCCCGAACGATCCGCACGTCGGCCATCTTCGGTGTAGCCGTGGTCGCGATAGCTCTCGCACCCCCGGCCGTCGGCGACCCACTGGACCCGATCCCCGGCAACGGCGTGTTTGTCGTGGGCCCCGACATCGCACCGGGCCTTTACCACACGGGTGGCTCGGGTTCGGCCTTCGGCGTCTGGATCAACAACGTGCCAACCCAGGACTCGATGTGCTCGTGGTTCACCTACAGCACGCCCGATGCGAACAAGGACCACGTACTTCAGACGAATACCTCGATCGGCCCTATGTACGCCAATATCAACACGTCGGTCAAGGCCTTCGAGTCGCAGAACTGTCAACCCTGGACCCGGGTTTCCTAACGCTGATTCGCGTCGGTCAACATCTCTCGCAGCCTCCCGGTGTCGACTTTGCCTGTGCCGCCGCGCGGGATGTCGTCGTCGGATTCCAGCAGTAGCCAGACCGTCGGTACCTTGAAGGCGCTCAGCAGCTTTCGCGCGTCCCGAGTCAGTCGGTCAGCGGTTGCCGAGCCGTCGCACACCACAACCGCGCCCACCCGTTCGCCCGCCGTTCCGGGCACACTGGTGACATAGGCGCTATGGACCCCGTCGATGGTCCGCAGCGCGCGTTCCACCTCGCTGGGATAGACGGTGGCGCCGCTGACCTTGAACATGTCGTCGGAACGTCCGCGGTAGAACAGGAATCCCTCGCCGTCGAGGTGGCCCAGGTCGCCGGTCGGGTAGAACCCGTCGACGGTGAACAGTTCTTCTCGGCTGCGACCGCAGATGCCGCGCAGCGTATGAGGTCCGCGAATCTGGATCATGCCGACGGCGCCTTCCGGCACGGGCTCGCCGCTGTCGGGATCCACGATGCGAACCTCCATGCCGCCGAACGGCTTTCCGCAGCTGCCCCAAGCAGTCTCGGGCATATCGGTGTCGGCGGGATAGCCGCAGTATGGACCGAATGCCTCGGTCATGCCGAACAACGTGGCCCGAGCGCCGGGCCGGGCCCGCTGCTCGGGCGGGAGCAGTGCCTGCAGGCTTCCCGGCCGCAGGGCCGACAGATCGGCGCCGACCGTCGCGGCGTGCCTGGCCAACGCCTCCGCTTGGTCCGGCCAGCCGCGAAACAGCGTCACTTGCTCGGCTTCCAGCAGGCGCAGCGTGGTCTCCGGACGCGGGATCTCCTCCGTCACCAGGGTGGCACCGGCCAACAGCGTGGACAGGATTCCGCTGCCGAAGCCGCCCACCCAGAAGAACGGCATGGGCAGGTAGAGCCGGGTGTCGGCGGTGATGCAGCGCGCGGCCAGGCCCGACCGTACGGCCCCCAGTGCACTGCCGTGAGAGTGGAGGACGCCCTTGGGGGCCCCACTGCTGCCGGAGGTGAACATGATGACCAAAGGGTCGGCGGCCGTGACCGTCTCAGTCATGGCATCGACGATCCGGCGCACCGGCTCGCCGGCGGTGGCGTCGGCGAGCCGGTCGGTCGTCCAGACCTGACGCAAGGCAGGAAGTTCGGGTCGCAGCTGCTCGAGCTCATCGAGATAGTGATGACCGCGGAATTCGTCGACGCTGACCAGGAATTGCACGGCCGCGACACGCAGCTGCGCGGCGAGCTCACCGGCCTGCAGCAGGGTGCTCAGCGGTACCAGCACGGCACCGATGCGGGTCAGCGCGGCAGCCACCTGCACCCAACGAGTGCAATTGGGCATGATCAGGCCCACCCGGGCGCCCTTGCCCACACCGGCTTCGACGAACACCGCGGCCAATTCGCGTGTGGTGAGTTCGAGTTCGCGATAACTGATCCGCGACGTAGGGTCGATGACCATCGGTGTGTCGCCGTCGTGCTCGGAGCGGAGCCGCACGAGTCCGTCGATGGTGTCAGGCATCGAAGAGCGCTCTCAGTCCGCGGGTGTCCACCTTGCCGCTGGAGAGCAACGGCAGTTGGGAGCGCGATACGGCGATAAACCGCCGCGGAATTTTGTACGCCGACAATTCCGCCTTGAGCCCATCGCGCAGCGCCGCCTCATCCAACGCGGCGCCGTCCGGGACCACCACGACCGCCGCGACCAGCTCTCCGCGTTGGACATCGGGGACACCCACGACGTGGGCCGTCAACCCGCCGGTGACCCTGCCGATGGCCCGCTCCACCTCGTCCGCCGATACGTTGGCGCCGGCCGTTTTGATCATCGTGCTGATCCGGCCGAGGTAGCAGAAGAATCCGTCGGCGTCGGTACGAACCAAATCCCCGGTGTGGAACCAGCCGTCGGCGTCGAAGCACTCCTCGCGACTGCGTCGGTAGTAGCCCTGCATCACGTACGGTCCGCGGATGCACAGTTCCCCGACCTCGCCGACGCCGACCCGAAGTCCGGTTTCGGTGTCGATGATGCTGGTGTCGAAGCCGGGTGCCGGCTTGCCAAACGATCCGCGCCGGCTCTCGGGTTGATCGGTTTCGTCGTCGCTGATCAACACGATGCTGCCGGCTTCGGTCATGCCCAGCATGTTGTGCCGTAGTTCCGGGTCGCCCGGTCGGACGTCGTCCGCCATGATGGGGTACAGGTTGCCGCGCCGCAGCGATGACAAATCCCGTCGCGGGAAGCTTGGATGATCGGCCAGGTGTGCGATGCCGGCGCTGAAACCATTGGTCATGCTGGGTTTTTCGGCTTCGAGCAAGTCGAGCGTCTCGCCGGGATCGGCGGCGTTGGAGCACACCAGCGTCGACCCGGCGACCAACGTCGCGAGCAACCCGAACGCGAAGCCGCCGATCCAGAAGAAGGGCGAATTGCAGAACAGCTTGTCCTCGGCCGTCAAACCGCGGATCCTGTTGAGGTTCCGCTGGTGTCCGAGCAACGCCGCGTGCGTATGCACGACCCCCTTGGGGGCACTGCTCGACCCCGACGTGTACACGATGGCCAGGGGATCGCAACCGTGGACGTCGTCTTGCGTTGCCGCGAGCAGCTCGGGGGCCACCGTCCCGGCCAGCCGATAGAACCGCTCGATGTCGCGGATACGGCCCGCCGCCCCCGGCCGGTAGCCGATGCCGACCTCCCTCAGTTGGGGCGCGGCGGGGGAGAACAGGCGACGGCCGGGTTCGAACTCAGGGTCCGACAGCACCTCTTTGAGCCGCTGGACGTAGTCGTGGCTACGGAAAGCCGCTGCACCCAGGAGGATTTCGACGTCGCTGTCGCGCAGCTGCTCGCGCATCTCGCGGACGGTGACGAATGTCGAGAAGGGCACCACCACGGCACCGATCCGCGCCGCCGCCAGCATCGCGACGACGAACTCGGGCCCGTTGGGGTAGAGCAGGCCCACATGGGAGCCCTTGCCGGCCCCGACGGCGATCAGCCCGCGGGCGAGCTCTGCCGAGCGAACCTCGGCCTTCCGGTAACTGATGCGGTCGCGGTCGCAGACAAGTAGCGGATGGTCACCACGCGAGCGGGCCTGGTGGGTCAGGACCTCGGCGACGGTCGCGGTGTCACCGCGCATGGTCGCTGTGGGCGGCTGCGCTGAAGAATCTCTGGACCGCACCCAGATCGGCTTTTCCCGACGCTGTTCGCGGGATGGCTTCGACGATCGCGATTTCGGTGGGAATCTCATAGCGCGCCAGCTGGGTTCGCAGATAGTCCACCAGTGCGTCGGATTCGACGGAGGCGGGCTCGCGCGGTTCCACCATGGCGACCGGCGTTGCGCCGAGGCGCGGGTCGGGCCGCCCGACGACCGCCGCCGCGGCCACCGCGGGGTGGCTCTCCAGGGCCGTGCGCACGTCGTCGGGCATGACCTTGAACCCGCCGCGGATGATCGCCTGGTCGGCCCGGCCGACGATCCAGACGAAGCCGTCCGCGTCGATGCGCGCCATGTCCGTGGTCCGCATCCACTGGGCGGACGGCCCCAGTTGTCCCGGCTTGACTTCGAGCAGACCGATCCGGTCATGGCCGAGCGGCGTGCCGTCGTCGGAGACCACCCGGAGTTGCGCGCCTGGGTTGGCGCGGCCGACGCTACCCCGCTTGGTGGGCCAATATCGCTGGTAATCAGGTAGGGTCCAGCCGGCCACGCCGCCGCCGAACTCGGTTGCGGCGTAGGAGGTTAACACTGGGATTCCATACTTCTCGGTGAAGGCATCGGCGTCGTCGGCCGCCAGTGGGGCCGTGCCGCAGGTGACGGCGCGGATGCTCTCCAGGTCCGCCCTCGGCACGTCGGAGTGCAGCACCGTCCGCAGGGCGGCGGGTACCAGCGAGACCGTGCGCGGCCGATGCCTGCGCACGGCCTCGGCCCACGCGTTCAGCTCGAATCGCTCGAGCAGCGCGAACGGCCTGGCCTCGGCGATGCATTGCAACACGCGGAACACGCCGCCGATGTGCACCAGCGGCGAGTTGACGATCGCTACGCCGCGCCGCAGCTCGGTGGGCGCGGGGGGGCGGTCGGCCTCAGCGCCCATCACGCTGCGCGCCAGCATGTCGTAGCCGAGGTCGATTCGTTTGGGCGGACCCGTCGTACCGCTGGTCAACATGCGCACCGCCACGCCGGGCCGGAGGCCGTTCCCTCGCGCCGGCGGAACTGTCAGGCAGGCTTCCTCGGGATCGTCTAATCGGCCCGAGATCTCCACCGTGCTCGTGTCGGTCGTCGGGCGCACGAGTGCCGTCAGGTCGTCGTGTTCCCCGATGATCAGCGGCAGCCGCAGCGCGGCGATGTCGGCTTGTGTGCGCTGGTCACCGCGCGACGGGTTGATGACGACGACGGTGCCGCCGCCGAGCAGCACCCCGAGAAAGGCCGCCACCTGACCGGGGCGGTTGCGCAGCAGCATCCCCACCTCGCCACCGGCGGTATGCGCGGCGATGGCCTCTGCCATGGCGCGGACCCTGAACCACGAAATCCATTGGCCGTCAAACTCGATCGCGTGCGCGTCCGGGTCCAGGTTGAGGACGTCGGCGATGCGCTGACTGAGCGGGTGCGGAGCCATCAGCGGGTTTTCGGCGTGCGGGTGGCGCCGTCGCCGGCGTTCCGCTGGGCGGCTAGCTCCGCCGCGCCGAGCGGGTTACCGAGCCGGGTGTAGATCAGGCCCTGCTCCATTGCCGCGCGATACGGCTTGTCGAGCGACTCCCAAATCGCCTTCACCGTGCCCTGGGTCGCGGTCGGCGGCTTCGCAGCGATGGTCGTGGCGATCTCGTGCGCGCGGTCCCAGAGTTGCTCGGTGGGGACCACTTCCGACACCAGCCCGATCCGGAGCGCGGTGTCCGCGCTGACCCGCTCGTCGTTGCCCATCAGCGCGATGCGCAACGTCTCGCCGAGGCCGATGCGCCTCATCAGGCCGATCGGCTCCAATGCGCAGACCAGTCCGGCGGAAACGTGCGAGTCGAAGAAGGTGGCGTCCTGCGAGCAGATGACCACGTCGGATTCGTTGATGAAGTAGAACGCGCCCGCGGTGCACAGGCCCTGGACGGCGCAGACGACCGGCTTCCACATCTTCTGCCACTTGGGGCTCAGCGCCTCGCCGGGATCCTCGTGGTTCCAGACGTTTTCGGGCTGACCGTAGGGCGTTTTGATATCCAACCCGGCGCTGAACGCGCGGTCGCCGGCGGCCCGCAGCACCACCGCGTTGACCGACTCGTCGAGTTTGACCATGCGCCAGGCGCGGGTCATCTCCTCGCACATGGTGCGGTTGAACGCGTTCAGCTGCGCCGGCCGGTTCAGCGTGATCGTCGCGACCCGATCGGTGGCGTCCACCTCGAGCAGGATGGTCTCGAACGTCATCGACATTGCCAATCGGGCTTGCGCTTCTCCGCGAAAGCCTTGGGTCCCTCGGCCGCGTCCTCGGTGCGCAGCACGCGTTCGCGGAACGTCTCGGCCATGATCTCGGCTTCGTGCAGCGGAACGTTGAGGCCCTTGACGATGGCCAACCGGGTGCCCCGAACCGCCAGCGGCGCATTGGAGTTGACGATCTCGGCGATCTCGTGCGCCCGGTCGAGAAGCCGGTCGTGCTCGACGATCTCGCTGATCAAACCGAGTTCGTAAGCGCGCTGTGCGCTCATCCGCTCGTGCTTGCCCATCAACGCCATCCGCAGGGCGATCGAGCGGGGCAGCACCCGCGACAGCCGCACCATCTCGCGTCCGGCCACCAGCCCGATGCTCACATGCGGATCGAAGAAAGTTGCTTGGTCCGAGGCGATCACGATGTCCGATGTGGTGACCCAGTCCATGCCGGCACCACAGCACAGCCCGTTGACCGCGGCGAGCACGGGCTTGGCGGCCGTGCGAAACGGCGGGGTGCCCTCCTGCGGTGCCTCCCATTGGTCGTAGGTCGACAGATACGGGCGTTCGTAGATCACCTTGCCGTCTTCGGGAATGGCCTTGACGTCGGCGCCCGTGCAGAACGCGCGACCCGTGCCGGTCACGATGGTCAGCCACACCTTGTCGTCGTTCTCGGCCTCGTCGTAGGCGGCCCGCAGCTCGGTGATCATGTGCGGGCTGAGGGCGTTGAGGGCATCCGGCCGGTTCAGTGTGATAGTGGCGGTATGCCCGTCGACGTCGTAGTTGATGGTGTCGAACGAGTCAGTAGGCATCCTGCTCCCTCATCGGCCCTGAAATTTCGGTGCCCTTCGCTGCCGGAAAGCTTCCAGACCTTCCTTGAAATCCGCTGTCCGGCAAGATAGTTCGAGATTGAACAGCTCCTGTGTCATGGCTTGGCTCAGCGTGGCATGTTGGCCGAAGCTCAGGGCCTGCTTGGTCAAGCCGATCGCCGCGGTCGGGCCGAAAGCCAGCCGCTCGAGCAATTCCTCTGCGGCGCCGTCGAGCTCGGCGGGAGCTACCGCTTGGTGGATCAATCCCCAGTCGGCCGCGTCCTTCGCGCCGACCTTCTCGCCGAGCAACAACATTCGCCTGGCCCGGGCCAGGCCGACCAGCCGGGGCAGCAGCCAGGTGGCGCCCGAGTCGGGACTGAAGCCCCGGTCCACGAAGGGCTCCCAGAACACCGCGTCGGTGGCGGCGACGGTGAAGTCGGCTGCCAGCGCGAGATTGCAGCCAAATCCCGCGGCCCATCCCCGCACGCTACAGAGCACTGGCAGCTGGATGCTCGCCACCAGCTCGATCAGGCGGTGTGCGGCATGGGGGATCCGCCGCACAAGATCGCCGGTGCGAGGGCGCTGCCGGCCGTTGGTGGCTATCCAATCCACTCCGGCGCAGAAGTCGTCGCCACCCCTGATGAGAACCGCGCGCAACGAATCGTCGGCGGCGGCATCGGTCAATGTTCCGATCATGGAACCAATCATTGCTTGGCTCAACGAGTTACGCCGGGATGGACGATCCAGCGTGAGCCGCAACACGGCGCCGTCCCGGTGCACCGTCACCGCACCGTCGGCACCGGCCGTGTCGGCCTCCTGACTCACCGTCGAATCCGGCCTTTCTGCCGATACGGTTACCCATACAGTAGGCAATACGATTGATACGCTGTATAAGTTAGCAGGGTACGCTGCCGCCGGAAATAGCCGGGCCGGAACCCGAGCGAAAAGAGACAAGCATGGCCTTGCAGGGAGGGCGAGCGGAGGGGCGGGCCGCACCAGAGGCGCCGGGCGCCGGCGATGCCACATTCGGCGAGCGGCCCCTGGCCCAGACGGTGGCTGCCGCCGGCGCCATGCGGCGCCTGAGTTCGCTGTTGTTGGCACTCGAGCATCCGCATCCGACGGTCGACACCATGGTGGAGAAGTTCGCGCAGTGGGAGCGTGAGCTGTCCGCCGTTGCGCCGGAGGACAACGCGCCGCGGATCGGTGACATCCCCGACGATCCCCGGCGCGTCTATCTCAACCACGCCACCGACATCGGCGCCTACAACCCGTGCTTTCCCGAGTATCTGTTCGATCACCTCGATGCCGACAAGGCGACCGGGCGGGTGAACTTCCCCCTGGTTTACGAGGGCCCGCCGGGATTGGTGCACGGCGGTTTCCTGGCCGTCTTCTTTGACTGCGTCATCCAGCACCACAACTGCGTCACGGGCCTGTCCGGCAAGACGCGGTCGCTGGCGGTCGCGTTTCGCCGTCCGACGCCCGTGCTGACCGAGCTGCGGTTCGACATCGCTCGCTCGCAGAGCGAGCGCGGCGTCGTATCGACAGCGCGGCTGCTGCTCGACGACGAGGTGCTCTGCACCGGCGAGGTGAGCACATTGGCGTCCCCACCGGAAAAGCTGGCCGGGTTCCAATTCGGCAGGCGGCGAAAGGAGTCCGACACATGACTGCCTCGAGCGCCCAGGACGATCGGGTGCTGTTCGAGGTCGACCGCGACCGGCGTATCGCGACGATCACGCTCAACAATCCCGCGCAACACAACTCCTACGACGCCGCCATGCGCGAGGCCGTCGCCCGCTATCTGGACCGGGTGGCCGACGACGACGACCTCACGGTGGTGCTGTTGCGCGGGGCTGGTGGCGTCTTCTCCACCGGGGCCGACATGAACAACGCGTACGGCTGGTACGGCAAGCAGAGCCAACCGGGCGACGACCCGTCGCCCAAACGCCGCCCCAGCCAGCGCCGACGACTCGCCGTGGACCGCAAGTCTTTTGGCTTCTACCACAACTTCATGGGCTTTCCCAAGGTGACAGTGGGAGAGATCGCCGGGTATGCACTCGGCGGCGGGTTCGAGATGGCACTGATGACCGACATCTCCGTGATAGCGCGTGACACGAAGATCGGCATGCCGGCGACCCGCTTCCTCGGCCCCGCGCTCGGCAGCCTGCACATGTTCTTCCACCGGCTGGGGCCAGTACTGGCCCGGCGTCTACTGCTCACCGGTGACGTCATCGAGGCCGGCGAGCTCGAGCACCTTGGAATTTTCACCGACACCTGCGACTCAGCCGCCGTCGGGGCGCGTGCGCGGTACTGGGCCGAGAAGGCGGCAAAGATGCCCGCCGACGGAGTGGTGATCGCCAAGGAGGCGTTCCGTCTCGTCGAACAGAGCCAGGCGTACCAGGGTGAGGAAGTCGCCAGCTACCTCTTCCACGCCTTCGGCACCAACCTGCAATTCGGGCCGGACGAGTTCAACTTCGTCAAAGCCCGCGCCCAGCACGGCACGAAGGAAGCATTCCGGCTCCGCGATGAATACTTTGAGGTGCCCAAACCCGAAGCCTAATAACCCGATTCGTGGTTAGCTAGCGCCCGGCGGGGGCCTTGGTACGTGCCCGCGGCCCAGACGACTTGGCCGCCTTGCGTTGCCGTGACGGCGTCGGCTTGCCGGCCTTCGATCCCTTGCCCTCCTCGATCAACCGGCTGGCGTGATCGAGGATGCAACCGAGCCCGTACTCGAAATTGGTTTCGTCGGGTGCGCCGATGCGGTGACCGATCCGGCTTACTTGCGCGAGCAGGGGGGTTTTCTCGGGATCGATGGCCACGGCGTCCTCGATGGCACGCGCACCCTCGTCGGTGGATTGGTTCTTTTCGTACAGCCGCTGCAGCACCACCGAGCCGCGGACATGGACGGAGACGGCCGAGTAGGTGTCGAAGGCATCTTCGGGCGACAGGCCGGCCTCGACCAAATTGGCGATCGCCCTTTCCATCTCCTCGGCGCCCAACCGCGCCGCCTTCGGGCTGAGCGCGGCACGAATCAGAATCAGGTCGCACAGAATTGGGTTGCCCATGAACGTCTTACGCATCAGGCGCGCATGGTTGCGCAACGTCTCGCGCCAGTCGCTGGCCTCGACGTAGGGGGTGGCGAACACATACTTGCTCAAGGCGCGGTCGGTCATCGCGTTGAGCAGGTCGTCCTTCTTGCGGAAGTACCAGTAGATACTGGTCACCCCGACGCCCAGATGTTTGCCGAGCAGCGGCATGCTCAAGTTGTCGATCGATACTTGCTCCGCGAGTTCGAATGCGCCACTGATAATGTCATCGGGATTGATGGATCCGCGTTCGCGCCGTTGCCGCCTATCGGCAGTAGCTTGCTTTGCCACTACGGGCACCTCCATCACGATGTATCCTGTGCATACGGTCGGAGAGCTGTGCGAGCTCACCTGCGCATACGCTGGCGTTTCTGCCGCTCGACGAGGACCGTCAACTCGGCTTCTCTGCAATTTTTCATCTGCTACTGTAATACCTATCGTAGGCTTTTTGGTAACGAAGGCTGGACGGGCGAAGATGACCGGGCACAGGCCATTGATCGAGTCCCCCGATGAGCCACGGGAATTGCCATGGATTTAGGTCTGGCGCATGCCGCAACGGTGGTGGTCGGCGGCAGCCGCGGGATGGGTTTGGCGGCGGCACGATGCCTCGCCGACGAGGGTGCCCGGGTGGCGGTGGTCGGCCGCAGCCGTGATGCACTCGACTCCGCGGTCGCGGATCTGACCGCACGCGGAAGCGCGGATGCCGTCGGTCTCGTCGCGGACATCGGTGACGCGGGGCAGGTCGACGAAACATTCGCCGACCTCGCGCGGCGATGGGGCGGCGAACTCAATGTTCTTGTCAATACGGTCGGGCCGGGCGCGGCGGGCACTTTCGACGATTTGACCGACGAGCAGTGGCGCCAAGCCGTCGAAGACGGCGTGATGGGCATGGTGCGCTGCGTCCGCGCGGCACTTCCGCTGCTGCGTAAGGCGCAATGGGCGCGGATAGTCAACTTCTCGGCGCACTCGACCCAGCGGCAGAGCGTCATGCTGCCCGCCTACACGGCGGCCAAGGCGACGCTGACAAGCGTCTCCAAGAATCTGTCGTTGCTGTTGGCCAAGGACGAGATCTTGGTCAACGTGGTGTCGCCAGGCACCATCGCGTCCGAGTCGCTGGTCGGCTGGGCGCAGTCGGTAGGAGTCGACGGCGGCGACCCCTACGCGCTAATGGACGCCATTGCCAAGCACTTTGGCCATCCCGCGCACATGCCCCGGGCGGGACTACCGGAGGAGATCGGGCCGGTGGTCGCCTTCCTCGCGTCGCGGCGCAACTCGTACATGACCGGGGCGAACATCAACGTCGACGGTGGTTCGGACTTCACCTAACCGCCGGGATGGAAGAAAGTTCGGCTGATGGGAAGGAGTCGACGGTGGCGACGGCAAGTGAGGCGCGCGCCTGGGCGCGCGGGGCCTTGCGGGGAATCGGCGACTCGCTGTACACCCCGTTCTGCGGCCCGGATGGTGACGACATCGACTGGGAGGCCTACCGGACGCTGGTCCGGTATTGCGTCGGCGACCTTGGGCACCCGATGTTGTGGTGCACCAGTGGGCTCGCCGAATTCTGGTCGCTGACCCTCGACGAGCGAAAACGCTTGCTGGAGGTGGCGATCGAGGAAGCTCGCGCCGTCAACCCCGATGTCGTGGTGCAAGCCTGCACGGCGGCGATGGCGGCGAAGGACTGTCTGGACTTGACGCTGCACGCCCAAGAGGCCGGTGCCGACATCGCCTACATCCAGACGCCGATGATGGAGGCGCACGGGGGCGAGGGGGTGTTGCGATTCTTCAAGTACATCGCTGCCCGCACCGACATCGCCCTGGGCATGTTCAACTCACCGTCGTCCGGGTACGTGCTAACCGCAGTCGAGAGCGCACGGATCTACGACGAGGTGCCCGCGGTGTGCGCCACGAAGGAGGGCGCCTTCCGGCCGGCGAGTAGCCGCATGTTGCACCAGCTGGCGCCCGGCCTGGTGCTCTGGGAATGCGACAAGACGGTCTATCGCGCGGGGTGGCTGCGCGACGGGATCGTCTGTCCGGCCCAGCTGGGCACCGCGGGCTACCTGTTCGAGACTCCGCAGCGGCGATTGTTCTCCCATTATTGGGATTTGGTGCAAAGCGACAAGCTGATCGAGGCGATGGATTTCGGTCGTGAGTCGGGACTGGACCAGTTCGACCTCGACGTCGGATCCTGGTGGACCTGTTATCCGGGGCGGGCCGATTACTTCACTCATTGGGCTGGCGCGTTCAAGTACGCCGCCTCGCTGCTCGGATTGCCGATAGGCGAGTATCCGCATTCCCGGCCACCGCAAGCGGAATTGCCGCCGGAGGCCAAGTCACAGATCGAGGAGGCGTATCGCCGCCTCGGGCTCGTCGGAGCGTAGCGGCTCGGCAAAAGGCCTGTGCCAGAAGTCGACTGACGCGCAAGGACCCGGCCACCAGCCGGTGACCGGGCCCTTGCCACCCCTCGTACCTTACTGCTGTTCGGCCTTTTGGCGCGCCTCCGCCGTCTTGGCCTTGGCCCGGGCCTTCTCGGCCGCGGCTTCCTTCTTGGCCGCGTTGCGCTGGGCGTCGGCCTTGTCCTGCTGGGCCTGGCCCTCGTTCACTAGATCGTTGCGGCCGATGATCGTGCCGATGATCTCCTTGGCCTTGCCGAAGACCGCCTCGACGATGCCCTGGACCGCCTCGACCGGGCCACTCTTGATGTCAACCATTGCGTTTCCCCTCCCTGGTATCGGGTATCTTTCTTCGCTTTCCCAAATCGGTGGTCGAAGAAAACCTGGTGTGGGCGTGGTGCTCGCCACACTGGGCGATACGGGCCGATCGGCGGCCCATATTCCGCGGCTAAGGAGCGCGCTTCAGTAGACAGATATCCGCTGTTCGGCCGGGGTCCGCAGGGGCATGGCGGCGGTTGTGGAAAACGGTACCGATAGGTATACAGTATGCGTACAAAATATCGCGCAATCCGGTATGCGAACGACGAGGAGGTACCGGGGGAGATGTCCGGCAGCGACGGCGCTTCCGAGGACGCAGTGCTCTACGAGGCCACCGGCAGCGGCGTCGCGATTCTGACCTTCAACCGACCGGACCGTCTCAACGCCTGGGGTCCAGACATCGCCGCCGGCTTCTACTCCGCGATCGACCGCGCCGAACAGGACCCGGCCATCCGGGTGATCGTGCTGACCGGGCGGGGCAGGGGTTTCTGCGCCGGCGCGTATCTGGGCACGCCGAGTTCCGCGCCCACCTATGGCGACACGATGGAGAGGGCGAGTCAAACCAGCCTCGCCGACTTGGTCGGCGAACGCCCACCGCATTTCGTGACCACGCTGCGCAAGCCCGTCATCGCGGCCATCAACGGCGCCTGCGTCGGCATCGGCCTGACCCACGCGCTCATGTGTGACGTAAGGTTCGCGGCCGCCGGCGCGAAGTTCGCCGCGGTCTTCGCCCGGCGCGGGCTTATCGCGGAGTTCGGCATCTCCTGGATCCTGCCGCGCCTCACCACGTGGGGCGTCGCCCTGGATCTGCTTTTGAGCGGGCGCACCTTCCTCGCCGAAGAGGCGGCCGAGCTCGGCCTCGTCAAGGAAGTGGTCGCGCCCGAAGATCTGATGAAGCGCGCGTTGGAATACGCCGAGGACATCGCCCGCAATTGTTCGCCGGCGTCCATGGAAGTGATCAAGAGGCAGGTCTACGGTGACGCCACTCGCGATGTCGTGGACGCCACCTCACGCGCCGAAATCCTGTTGCGCGAAGCGATGCCGCGGCCGGACGTCATCGAAGGCATCACCAGCTTCCTCGAGAAGCGGCCCCCGCAGTTCCCCTCGCTCGACTCGACCGACGCTTAGCGCTCGCCGGTACCGCCGGAAAGGAAGATCATGGCCAATTTGGGTTACAAGGCGATTGACGTCGACAACCACTACTACGAGCCCCTGGACGCCTTCACCCGGCACCTCGACAGGGCGTTCAAGAGCCGCGGCGTCCAGATGGTCAGTCAGGGCAAGCGCACCTTGGCCGTGATCGGGGGTCGGGTCAACCATTTCGTTCCCAATCCCACCTTCGACCCGATCATCGTGCCCGGCTGCCTGGATCTCTTGTTCCGCGGGGAGATTCCCGAAGGCGTCGATCCGGCGTCACTGATGAAGGTCGAGCGCCTCGCCGACCACCCGGAGTACCAGAACCGCGACGCGCGGGTGGCGGTGATGGACACACAGGACGTCGAAACGGTGTTCATGCTGCCGACTTTCGCATGCGGGGTCGAGGAGGCGCTCAAACACGACATCGAGGCGACGATGGCGTCGGTGCACGCGTTCAACCTATGGCTCGACGAGGACTGGGGCTTCGACCGGCCCGACCACCGCATCATTGCCGCGCCGATCGTCTCGCTGGCCGACCCGGCAAAGGCGCTCGAAGAGGTGGAGTTCGTGCTGGGACGCGGCGCCAAGCTGGTGCTGGTGCGCCCTGCGCCGGTGCCCGGTTTGGTCAAACCGCGCTCGTTGGGTCATCCCAGCCATGACCCAGTCTGGGCCCGGCTGGCCGAGGCCGGAGTCCCGGTCGGATTCCACCTCAGCGACAGCGGCTATCTGCACATCGCGGCGGCGTGGGGCGGTAAGGCGACGTTCGAGGGGTTTGGCGCGAAGGACCCGCTGGATAACGTGCTCCTCGACGACCGCGCCATCCACGACACGATGGCATCGATGATCGTGCACGGCGTGTTCACCCGTCATCCCAAATTGAAAGCGGTCAGCATCGAGAACGGCTCATACTTCGTCCATCGGCTGATCAAGCGGCTGAAGAAGGCGGCCAACACCCAGCCCCGCGAGTTTCCCGAGGATCCGGTGGAGCAGTTGCGCAACAACGTGTGGATCGCCCCCTACTACGAGGACGACCTGGTGGAGCTTGCCGATGTCATCGGCATCGACAAGATCTTGTTCGGTTCCGACTGGCCGCACGGCGAGGGTCTCGAGACGCCGGTGTCGTTCGCCGAGGAGCTCAACGGCTTCAGCGAAGATGATGTCCGTAAAGTGATGCGCGACAACGCCCTCGACTTGCTCGGCGTCCCCGTCGCGTCGGCCGTCTAGCCGCCCGCACGATGAGTGAATGGACCGTGGGCGCCGTTCTCGACGCCATTGCCGACGTGGTGCCCGACCGCCTGATGACGGTGTGCGGAGACCGCAAAAGCACCTTTGCCGAATCCGCGCGCCGCACCAACCGGTTGGCGAACTACCTCGAGGGCAAGGGATTCGGTGTCTACGCCCCGCGCGATGAGTTGCAGCGCTGGGAGTGCGGCCAGGATCGGATCGCGCTCATCATGTACAACGACCTCTACCCCGACATGGTGATCGGATGCCTCAAGGCGCGCACCGTCCCGGTCAACGTCAATCACCACTACTCGCCGCGGGAAATCCGCGACCTGCTCGACTATGTGCGCCCTCGAGGCATCATCTACCACCGCTCGCTCGGCGCGCGGTTCGCCGACGTCCTGCCCCCGACCGGCACGGAGTTGCTGATATCCATCGACGACGGCAGTACCGTTCCCCAACTGCCGAAGGCGATCTCGTTCGACGATGTGCTGGCGGCCGCCGGCCCCGATCGCGAGGACGCGGGCTCACCGGATGACCTCATCATGATGTGTACCGGCGGAACGACGGGACGCCCCAAGGGTGTGTTGTGGCGACAGAGCGACATGTACGTGTCGTCGATGGTGGGCGCCGACCATGCCAGCGTCACCGAGATTCACGACAAAGTCGCCGGGGGCGGGCAACCCTGGTTCGCCGTCTCTCCGCTCATGCACGCCGCCGGAATGTGGACCGCCTTCGCCGCGCTCTGCGCCGGCCTGCCGGTGGTGCTCTACGACGACCGCAACAAGCTGGACGTACGGTCGGTGTGGGAAACCGCCGAACGCGAGAAGGTGGGCATGATGACCATGGTGGGCGACGCCTACGCCGGGCCGCTGATCGCCGAGCTGCGCGCGCGCTCTTACGACCTGTCCTCGCTGAACGCGATCGGCACCGGAGGGGCCGCGACCAACGCGAAACACAAACGCGCACTGATGGAATGCCTGCCGCACATCACCATCATCGAGGGCTACGGATCCTCCGAGAGCGGCAACATGGCATTCGGACACAGCCGTGAAGGGAACGCCAGCGAGACCTTCCAGCCCAGGGAGGGGGCGACCGTGGTGTCGGCCGACCGGAGTCGGTTCCTACGGCCCGGTGAGCAGGAGGTCGGCTGGGCCGCCCGAACGGGCCGGATTCCGCTCGGGTATTTCGGCGATGCCGAGGCCACGCAGCGGACCTTTCCGGAGATCGAGGGACAGCGGGTGGTGATCCCCGGCGACCGGGCATCTCTCGAACCCGATGGCACCATTCGCCTACTCGGCCGCGATTCGCTGGTCGTGAACACCGGCGGCGAAAAGGTCTTCGTCGAAGAAGTCGAGGAAGTGCTGCGAGCACAGCCGGGCGTCGTCGATGCCCTGGTCGTAGGGCGCCCGAGCGAGCGGTGGGGAGAAGAGGTCGTCGCGCTCGTCGCAACGCACGCCGACGCCTGCCTCACTCAGGACGCGCTCTACGGCGCATGCACGACGCAGCTGGCGCATTTCAAGGCGCCCAAGGCCTACATCTTCGTCGAGCAGATCGAACGCCTCGGGAACGGCAAGCCCAATTACCGCTGGGCCAGAGAGCAAGCCACTCAACACGTTCCGGCGATCGCGCTGGTCCCGTCCGACCCCGAAAGAAGTCATGAACACCAAAGCGATTGACTGCCTGGTGAACGTCCACTTCGGGGAAGCCGAATCTCAGCCGACGTGGATGCTCAAGGTCAGGGACGATTACTTCAAGGGCCCCGAGTCGATGTTTGCCCCGGTCGACCTCTCCGAATTACTTTCCGAGATGGACGAACAGGGCGTGCAGAAGGCGATCCTGATGGACTCGCTTGCCAACCCGTCCACGACTGCGCGCAAATTCGTCGAAGCCAGGCCGGACCGGTTCGCGCTGGCCATGGGCGGGGCCAACTTGCTGCGGCCGGTGCGGTCGCTGCGCGAACTGACCGCCATCTCGGGCGAGTTGCCGGTGGCGTATGCCGTAGTCGGGCCGAGCTTTTGGGGCGACGGCCAGTACCCGCCCAGCGACGCCGTCTATTACCCGCTCTACGCCAAGTGCGCGGAACTGGACCTTCCGCTCTGCATCAACACCGGTATCCCGGGACCGCCGATACCCGGGGAGGTTCAGCACCCGATGCACCTGGACCGCGTGTGCGTGCGATTCCCCGAACTGCGGCTGTGCATGATTCACGGCGCCGACCCGTGGTGGGACGTGGCCATCCGGTTGCTGTTGAAGTACGCCAACCTGCGCCTTATGACGTCGGCGTGGTCGCCCAAGCGGCTGCCAGAGAGCCTGCTGCACTACATGCGCACCCGTGGGCCCAACAAAGTGATCTACGCCTCGGACTGGCCGGTGTTGCCTATGCGCCGGGTCATACCCGAGGCCCGTGCCCTTGACCTGCCCGCCGAGGTGTTGGACAACTACCTATACAACAACGCGCGAGACTTCTTCTTCGGGAAGGACGAGTAACGATGGACCGCTTCGAACTCCGCCGACTGGACTACAGCCTGTCCGACGACCATGTGGCCCTGCAAGAGGCCTACAAGCAGTTCTTCAAGACCCACTGCTCGATCGAAACCGTACGGGCCGCAGAGCCATCCGGCTTCGACAAAAGCCTCTGGGAAAGGTTGTGCGGGATGGGCGCGACCACGATGGCACTGCCGGAGTCGTGCGGCGGCGACGGCGCCACCTTGGTCGATCTCACGTTGGTGGCCGAAGAACTCGGCCGGTCCCTGGCACCCGTTCCATGGATCGACCATGTGTGCACCGCTCGCCTGCTGGGGCGCCTCGGCGCGCTGGGTGAGGGGGTCGCCGGAGTGGCCGAGGGGGAACAGCTGGCCGCGCTTGACCCGCGCCTTGACGCCGGACGCGGTCCGCGGTTGATTCCCTCTGGGTCGATCGCCGACCACATCATCGTCCGCGACGGCGACGAAGTCGTGCGGCTGACCTTCTCGACCCGCCCCGAGAAGGTCGACAACATCGGCCGGCTGCCGATGGCGTGGGTAGACCCAACCGCGGCCGACACCCGTACGGTCGTCGCCGAAGGACGCGAAGCGGTGGCGGCGTACCGGCTGGCGCTGGACGAATGGCGGTTGCTGGTCGCTGCGGCGCTCGTCGGGCTGGTGGAGGAGACCATGACGATCGCGGCCGAGTTCGCCAAGACCCGCTACACGCTGGGCGTGCCCATCTCCACCCTGCAAGCGATCTCCCATCCCCTCGCGAACATGGCTATCACCGTCCAGGGTGGGCGGAACCTGGCTCGACGCGCCGCCTGGTTTCTGGACAATGAACCCGACGAGCGGCCCGAATTGGCGCCCTCTGCTTTCGTTTTCATGGCCGAGGAGGCCGCCAAGGCGGCGACCATGGCGGTTCACATCCAGGGCGGACTCGGGGTTTCGTCCGAAGCCGCGGCGACGGCGTATCTGGTGCGCGCCCGGGGATGGCCACTGGCCGGTGGTGATCCTGGTGTCACGGCGCAACGGGTCGCCGAGATAGTGACCGCCCGCGAGGGCGCGGCGCAGCCGGCCTAGGAAGGGGCGACATCATGGATTTCTCCCGCGTCGAACTGTCGGACGACGACAAGGCATTCCGCGACGAAGCACGCAGTTTCCTGGATACCCATATGACCGAGGAGATCAGGCGACGGGACCGCGAGACGGGCGACAATTTCGACGAGGGTCTGCACCTGAAGTTCGGCGCGGCAGGCTATTTGGAGGCCGAGTGGAAACCGGAATCCGAAGGTGGTTTCACCCGGGTGCGGCGGCGCATATGGGAGCTGGAGAAGCGGCGTGCACACGTGCCCTGGGTGACCTGGGGGACGACGGCGATGGTGGCCCGTTCGGTGGCCAAGTTCGGGTCACCGCAAGTACGCGACGAGGTATTACCGAAAGTCTTCAGCGGCGAGGTCCGGTTGTGCCTGGGCTACACCGAGCCCGAAGGTGGCTCCGACATCGCCACTTGTAAGACCCGCGCCGTGCGCGACGGCGACGGGTGGATCATCAACGGCTCCAAGATGTTCACCACCGGCGCCCATAACTGTCAGTACGTCTTCCTGATCACCAACACCGCCCCGGACGAGCCGAAGCACAAGAGCCTGACCATGTTCCTGGTGCCGCTGGATTCGCCGGGCATCGAAATCCAGGGCATCCGCACGGTGGACGGTGATCGGACCAACATCGTCTACTACAGCGATGTGCGGGTAGACGACAAGTATCGGCTGGGCGAGGTGAACGGTGGCTGGACCGTTCTGCGCGAGCCGCTCAACGTCGAGCACGGCGCCGTCGCCGCCGCCCCCGACGGACTGCAGGACACCTCAATCATGATGCACCAGGCCGGTTTCCTGTCGCAGGCGGTGGACAAGGCCGCGGCGAGTGTGACGCGGCCCGACGGCGACGGGCACCGGCTCATCGACGACAAATCGGTGGCATACCGGCTGGGCCGCTGCGTCGCCCGACTGGAGACGGCGTTGGCCACGCCGAGCATCTTCGGCCGGGTCGCCATCGCGCAAACAATGCGTGACATCTCCCCGGAACTGATGGACATCCTCGGGACCGCCTCCGCGCTGCCATACGGAACCGAAGCGGCCGCCGACGACGGCAGCGCCGAGTACGCCTACCGATTCGCCCCGCTGGTGGGAATCTATGGCGGCACGCTGGAGGTGTTCCGCAACATGATCGCCCAGTACATGCTCGGTCTGGGCAAGCCGGCTTACGCGCCGCCGGTCAAAAAGGCTGGTTGATAACGCGCCGAACGTGCACTCAGGGCGAGAAATCAGCCAATTCTTCGCCCTGAGTGCACGTTCGGCGAAGTCTCAGGTCGTCACCCAAAGCATCGTCGCCGGCGCGATCACGCAATGGCTCCCGCGTCCTTCAGTTCCTCGATGCGGTCCCAGTCCATGCCCAGTTCCATCAGCACGATCTCGGTGTGTTCGGAAGCCTGAGGGGCCCGCGTGGTGACCAGCGGCTCGTGGTTGAACTGCACGGGGCCGCGCACGACGCGGAAAGGCTTCCCGCCGCTGGCGAGCTCGACCTCGCTGATCATGTCGTTGGCACGGGCCTGCTCGTCATCGACCAGGTCGAGGAGGCTCTGGAACGGCGCCCATTGGCCCTTCATCGTCTTCAGGTGCTGCCGCCAGTAGTCGAAAGGCTTGGCGGCGAAGGCCTTTGCGATCAGCTCGGCGGCCGCGTTGGCATTCTGTATCAGCGGAAGCACATCCGAAAAGCGGGGATCGTCCGCAGTCTCGGGGATGCCGAGATGCTCGAACGTGTCGCGGATCAGACCGGTCGGGCTGATGATGCACAGGTTGATGGTGCCGCCGTCGGAAGTTTCGTAGTTGCCCATGAACGGGTTCACCGACATCGCGGTGGCGGAGCCCGGCATGGGAGTGCGCATCACCTGTCCGGTCTCCATCCCCTGCGTCACGCTCGCTCCCGCCGCCCACCAGGCCGTGCTCAACAACGACACGTCGAGCTCGAGGGCCTCGCCGGTGCGCTCGCGATGCAGCAACGCGGCCGAGATGCCGCCGGCGATGAACATGCCACCGATGGAGTCGCCGAACGCTGGAATGCCTTGCCCAAGCGCGCCACCCAGCTCCTCGGGCGTCAGCGCGTACCCGATGCCGCTGCGCGTCCAGAACGCCGTCCCGTCGTAACCGCCCGTGTCACGCTCGGCGCCCTTGTCCCCATACGCCGAACCGCGCGCATAGACGATGTCCGGGTTCACCGCGCGGATGTGCTCCACGTCGAACTTGTGCCGCTGGCGCTGCGCCGGCATGTAATTGGTGAGGAACACATCGGCGGTCTTGGCCAGTTCGTAGATCACTTCCTGACCGCCCGGCTTCGAGACGTCGATCCCTACGCTGCGCTTGCCCCGGTTGGGGTGCTCCATCAGCGGGTGCCGCTCCGGGTCGAGTTGGATGCCACCCATGTTGATGAAGCCGCGCTGGGTATCGCCGCGCAGAGGGTGTTCGACCTTGATAACGTCTGCGCCCCAATCCGCCAGGATGGCGCCCGCGGCGGGGACGAAGGTGAATTGCGCAAGTTCGAGGACCCGGAAGCCCGACATGACTTTTACCATTTTCGGACCCTACTTCGCCTTGAACGCCACGGGAAGCGCCGTCGGCGAACGGAAGGGCTGGCCGTGGATGTGTGGGTCGTCGTCGGTGAGCAGCCTGAGGTTGGTCAGCCGGTCCAGCAGGCATTCGACCGCGACGCGGGTCTCCAGCCGCGCCAGGTGCAGCCCCAGGCACGTGTGTTCACCGGCGGCGAAGGAGATGTGCGGGTGGTGCTCGCGAAAAATGTCGAACTCTTCCGAACGATCCCAGCGCCGTTCGTCGCGGTTCGCTGACCCGACGCACACGCCCACCACCGCACGTGCCGGAATCTCGACACCTTCCAGCTCGGTGTCCTCGGTGGTGAACCGCTGCACGGTGGTGAGCGGTGTCTCGTAACGCAGCCCTTCCTCGATCGCCCGCGGCAGCAGCTCCAAATTGTCCTGCACCGCGGCGAACTGGTCCGGATGGGTGAGCAACAGGTACAGCAGGTTGCCCGATGACCGGTACGTGGTCTCCAACCCGGCCGGCAGCAGCAGCCGCAGGAAGGAGTAAATGGCTTCGTCGCTTAGCTTTTCGCCGTCGATCTCCGCGGTGACCAGGTCGCCGATGATGTCCTCGGTGGGCTGGGATTTGCGCTCTTCGATCTGCTCGACGAAGTAATCCTTGAGCGCCGCCGACGCCTCGAACGCGCGCTCGTAGTCGACGTGGTAGCTGATCAATTGCACGGCGCGCTTGCGGAACATCGGCAAGTCGTCGGCCGGCAGCCCCAGCAGTTGGGCGATGACGCGGGTGGGGAATTCGAAGGTGAAGTTCCGGACCAGGTCCGCTTCACCGCTGGCGATGAACTCGTCGATCAGCGCGTTGCAGATCGGCCGCACAATGGTGTCCTCCCAGCGGGCCAGCGCCTTGGACTTGAAAGCCGCGGACACCAGGTTGCGATGGTCGCGATGCTTCTTTCCCTCCATCGCCAGGATGGTCGGCCCCATGAAGAGGCCGATCGTCTTGTCGTAGGGTGCGGAGCTGAACACCCGGCCGTCCCGGAACACCGTGTTCACCGCATCGAAGGACACCGCGGAGTACTCGCGCTTGGGCATGAGCGACTCGGGCGTCTTGGCATAGTCCATCACGGTCCCGCGGAACACCCCGGATTCGCGGCGCTTTCGCGCGAAGAACGGGTAGGGGTCACGCAGGCTGACCGTCTCGTCAGCGCTGCGAACGTCGGTCGTCACGTAGTACTCCAGCATCTCCAGCAGGAACGGGGCACGCCATTGCGTAAGATCGTACTGTAATTCTTACAGTAGACAATATGGGCAAGGCCCGGTGTGGCCCGGGCGAGTGGCGGCGACTGCCGAGATGCCCGGGGATTGCGAACTCAGGCGCTATCCCTTACCTCGCGACCGGAGAGCCGCTCAACTCCCCGCAGGAGTGCGGAGTGGTCGAGGCTTCCGTCGCCGTTGGCCCGGGCGGCGGCCAGGAGTTGCGCAACGAGGGAACCGACAGGGCTGATGGCGCCGACGCTGCGGGCTGCTTCGGCGAAGATGCCGAGGTCTTTGTGGTGCAGGTCGAGGCGGAAGCCGGGCGCGAAAGACCGGCTCAGCATGTTGTGGGCTTTCTGATCAAGTACCGCTGATCCGGCGAGGCCCGCGCTGAGGACGCTGATCGCCGCGTAAGTGTCCACTTCATGCGCTTCGAGGAAGACGAGCGCCTCGGCGAGAAGTTGGATGTTGCCCGCGACGATGAGCTGGTTGGCGGCTTTCAACGTCTGCCCTGAGCCGCAGGGTCCAACGAGTGCGGCGTGGGCGCTGACCGCTTGCAGCACTGGTTGCGCCGCCGCGAAGTCCTCAGGGCTGCCGCCCACCATGACCGAGAGTTCGGCGTTGATGGCGCCAACCTGGCCGCCCGAAACGGGGGCGTCGATCATCCGGAGGCCGCGCTGGCGCGCCCGGCTGGACAGCGTGCGTGTGACGTCGGGCCGGATGCTGGAGAAGTCGATGATCAGCGCACCCGGTTGGGCCGTCTCGAAAACTCCACCGTCGGCGGTTAGCACGGCTTCGACGTCGGGGGAGTCGGGCAGCATGAAGGCGACGATGTCGGCGTGCTGGACCGCGTCGGCGATGGAGTCGGCGGCAACACCGCCGGCGGCGACGAGGTCGGAAACTCGGTGACGCGATCGGTTGTATCCGGTCACCTGATGACCCGCGCGGACGAGGTTGACCGCCATGGGACTGCCCATGATTCCGAGACCGATGAAGGCGACCGCACTCACTACGACCTCGCTTTTCTTTGATTCAACCGATTCGGAGCGGCAGAACCGCGTCAGGTGGGAAAGAAGCTCGATAGCGCGGCGGCGGTCTCGTCGGGCAGCGTTTCGGGGATGAAGTGCCCCGATGGCAGCGTCGTCGTGGTGACAGTTGCAGCACATTGGGCTTGCCAGAGGGCGTGAGCGTCGAACAGGCGATGCACTGCTCCGTTCTCGGCGGTCAGAACCTGTGTGTCGCAGGCGATCCGATGTCCGCGATCGCGACTGTGTTGATCGTGTTCGAGGTCGATGCCGGCGCTGGCCCGGTAGTCCTCGGCGGTGCTGTGCAGCGTCTCGGGAGTGCAGAAAGCGCGTTCGTACTCGGCAATCACCTCGCGTTCAAGGTAGTCGTCGTTCCCGCCTGATAGTTGTCGTAGCACGATGGCCAGGTAAGCGGCCGGGTTGCCTCCGATGAGAAGTTCGGGCAGTGGGGCGGCCTGAATGAGCAGGAACCAGTGAAAGTAGGCGGTCGCGAACTCTTGGTTGGTGGCCATATACATGTCGAGGGTGGGGGCTATGTCGATCAGAGACAGCTTCCTGACTCGGTGTGGGTGATCCAGCGCCAGGCGGGCCGCAACGCGCGCCCCGCGGTCGTGCCCACAGAGGTAGAACGAGTCTCGTCCGAGCTGATCCACGACCGCGACGAGGTCGTTGGCCATGGTCCGCTTGCTGTAATTGCTGTGATCGGGTAACCCGATCGGTTTGGCGGAGGCCCCGTAGCCGCGGAGGTCGGGTATGACCAGGAAGTAGCGGTCCCGCAGCCGGCCGGCGATGTGGCGCCACATCAGGTGGGTCTCGGGGTAGCCGTGCACGAGCAGTAGTGCGGGTCCGCCAGGGTTGCCGCCCCACCGGGCGTAGATGGCCGTTCCGTCGATATCGAAGGTACCGGCGTCGAATCCGGGGAACCAGCGCGAGTCCGCTTGTGCGACAGTCTGTTTTGGGTTTGGGCGGTCGCCGGGTTGGGCGTTGTCGATCATGTTCAGTGCGGCTCGGCGGGTGCACCCGACGATCTCATGACAATGGCCCTTTCGTGAGTGATGCGAGGTGCGAAACCGGAACTCCGGTGTGGCCGATGGTCACCGGCTGATGTGTTCCAGGAGGTGCTTGGACCACATGTCAGGCGACTCCAGTGGGCTGAAATGGCCGCAGTTGTCAAGGTACTCGAGGGTGAAGTCTTCGTAGAAGTCATCCAGGGTGTCGCTCCATGCCTGTGGGAACAGGGGGTCCTGGTCCGGCCACAAGATGGTGATGGGCTTGGCGAACCTGTCTTCCCGTGCCGGCGTCGTCTCGTTTGCGTAGAAGGTGATCGGATTGCCCTCAGGGTTGCGGAACCACAGGACGCCGGCCAGGAATGCCCCTGGTGCGCAGTGGTTCTCGGTTAGGTGGTCAAGGAGGTCGTCGACAACGCCCGATCCGGGCGCCGACCAGTTCACCAGGTTTTCCTTGAGTGCAGCGCGGACGGCGTCGGGCTTGCCGTCAATGATTTCTTCGACGAGTTCCGACTTGTAGAAGATGGCGTGCACGAACGCGTTCACCGCGTCCTCTTCGAGAATCCGCCGCCCGACGCCCAGGGTGGGCGGTGCGACTACCAGCGATCGCACCAGATCGGGCCGGGTCGATGCGACCGTCTGGGCGGTGAAGCTGCCGATGTCGTATCCGCCCAGCACGGCATTGCTGATACCCAATTCTTCGAGCAGTGCAATGACGCTGCCCACCTGGCGACTGAGTGCGTAGGCCGTTGGATCGCTCAGGTGTTTGTCCGACTTGCCGTAACCGCGCAAGTCGATCACGGTGACATCGGCGTGCTCCACCAGTTGCGGCATGACCCTGGAGTACTCCCGGTGGTCGCCGGGGTTGCCGTGAATCAGGACGACCGGGACACCTTGCCCGGAGCGCTCGTAGTAGAGCTTGAAACCGTCGTGTTCGCTCGAGTAGGGCACGGAACCAATCCTTCCTGTCGGCGCACCAGCGCCTCGCGATCCGCGACGGTGCTACTCCGAAAAGGGTTTACCCGGAGCCGGTTCGGGGCTCTTCGTAGTGATCGTAGAAGCTGGCCCGAGGTCAGATCGCCGGCTGGCTGGAATCGATCGCCTTCTGACTCATTTTGCCCGGCGGGACGCTCGTCAGCCGCCGGAAGGAACGCGGTCCGCGGTGCCTGATCGCAGTCGCAGCGAGACGCCACCTAGTTGGTCAGCCCGCATTGTCGGTCAGTACCGGCACGTGCGTCGACGGTCCGGAAAGCTTGCCGGTACGCCTGGGGGCTGACGCCGACGATGCGCCGGAATGCGGGACGGAGCGACACCGCGGTGGCCAGACCTACCTGTCGCGCAATGGCGTCGACGGTCAGCTCGGTGCGCTCCAAAAGATTCTGGGCGCGCAGGATCCGTTGGTGCAGTAGCCATTGCAGCGGCGAGACCCCTGTTTGGACCCGGAAGCGGCGGTCGAAGGTCCGGCGGCTCAGGCCGGCTCGTACGGCGAGCGCGTCAATGTCCACGTGCTGCAGATGAGCGATGGCGTACTCCATCACCCTTCCCAGTTCGACGTCCTCGGAGCGGACGGGGACGTGGTGATCGACAAACTGTGCTTGGCTGCCGCATCGTGCGGGCGACAGGACGAGATGACGGGCTATCGCCGTGGCCGCGGAGGCGCCCCAGTGGCGTCGCACGACATGAAGGCAGGCATCCAGACCAGCTGCCGTCCCGGCGCTGGTGACAATGTCGCCGTCGTCGATGAAGAGGACCGAGGGGTCAACGTGAACCGATGGATACCGCGCTGCCAGCGTGGGTGCGTGGAACCAGTGCGCGGCGGCCCGCCGGCCGTCGAGCAGACCGGTGGCTGCGAGGACGAACGCGCCCATACACAGGCTCACGAGCAAGGCTCCATCGGCGTGTGCTGTGCGGACTGCTTCCAGTGACGCAGGGGGTGGGGCGTCATGAGGACTGCGCCAGCCGGGTAAGACCACAATCCCGGCGCGGTCTAGGGCCTCGAGCCCATGCGGTGGATCGAATCCAACTCCGTCGCTGGTGCGCATCCGGCCGGTTTCGCCGGCAACCGGCAGCACGGTGAATGTGGGAGCCCCGGCAGGGTTCATGCCGAACACGCTCATCGGCACCGATGTCTCGAACATCGACGCCCCGTTGAACATCAGCACCGCGACGGTGCGCAGGCTTCGGCCTCTGCCCAAGCGGCGAGCACCGGTGGACTGAATGCCGCTCCCATCGCGCGCGATCGCGACGCTGTCCTCACGCCGACTCGGGAGTTGATGCGTTGCCGGCGTCGCGAATAGTGGCGGTGACTTCGGATGCGCAGAGGTCAGCGCAGCCGGATGTCGACTGCGATCGCCCGGCCGCGGCGGGCCCGAGGGCGGGGAACTCCGCTCGATTCGGTCTAGAGTGAGATCCATGAGGTGATTCCGGTCACTTTGGCTGTGCCGCAATGTGTTTGAGTGTGATCGATTCGATCGGTCCGCCAGCAAGTGGTGAGTGGTGGCATATCCCGATGCTCAGCCGGGGCGGCGCAGCGCCGGGAGCCGGCGCCGGGGAGCGCGGGTGCCCAGGTGCCGATCTCGACGCGGTCGGTGGGTGCGCCGATCCGGGGGCGGCAGGTCGATCGCGCGAGAGCTTCCCGTCCTCGAATAGTCGCCAACAACTTTGCCTTTGCCCGTCGAGCAGCACGCGATTTCCGGCGTGTGCCCAGCCCTTTCGAGTTACGTCTCACCCTGGTCCCCGTGGTTCCTCCCCAGGCCCACCGGTCATGTCATCGCGGCCCGGCAGCGCAGAGGTTCTGATGGCTTATGTTTGCGCGCGAAAGCGTGTCCGTGTGTGCCGGGGCTGCACGACGTTGTGCCTCTGCTGCAGGCGGCCGGGGCGGACGTTGCCGAAGGGTGATGGCGCCGAACCCGGGGCAGCAGTGGTGCGCCGCGCAGAGCGCTCCAAGTCACGCCGCCCGGAGGGGCGAGGCCGTTGCCGCGCAGACCGACGTCGCAGCTGGCGTGGTGCAGCTGTGCCCCGCGGGAC